>DAIQQT010000168.1:0-6098 GCA_036786685.1 Trichlorobacter sp. | reverse complement strand
ACGGTTTCCGGTGGGGCAAACGGGTTCTTCAGTGAGGGCTTGATCGCTTTCTTGGACATCTGAACCATCCTTCCTCTGCAGTGAAATATACGGACAAAACCTACAAAATAGGCAAACAGATCAACTATCTGGCAACGACCGCCAGAACCTGGACCTCAGTGCCGTCCTTGGACAGCAGGCGATGCCGCAGGGATGAATCAAAGTAGACGCAGTCCCCTTCGGTCAGTTCATGGCGTTGGTCTTCCAGTACCAGTTCGGCGGTTCCCTTCATGATAAACAGGAACTCTTCGCCATCATGGCTATAGGTATTCTCTTCTGAAACCTTCTCCATGACCGACAGCAGAAACGGCTCCATCTTTTTATTCTGCTTACGCCAGGACAGCGACTCATAGGAGTAGCCCTGACTGGTACCGGCACGGGAGATGACCCGCGGCATCAGCTTGCGCTCATCGGCACGCACGATCTCGTAACGGCATTCTTCCTCTTCTTCAGCAAAGAAGTGGCCGATCTTGACATCAAAAAAGCGTGCGATCTTGGAGAGGGTAGCGATGGGGGGAGAGACGTTATTGTTTTCGATCTGGGAAATAAGGGCAGGCGAAAAACCGGTCTCCCGGGCCACGGCCTGGAGGGTCAGCTTCTTCGCCAATCGGAGTTTTTTGATTTTTGCACCAATATTGAATTCGCTGCTCATCACCTAATCCACCGGAATATAAACCTGTTTTGGTGCGGCGTTTGTATACAAAACCAGTTATATTGTCAATAAAATAGTTTTACTCGCAACAAAGTTGACAACAGTATTACTATAATGGTTTTAACAGCACTAAATCAGGCTTTTTACTCTCCCAATAGCTGGCGCGCCAGCAGCTCCATGGTATGAACCACTTCAACAGTAGAACCATGTTGTTTCAGACCGTCGTCCAACTGCATCATACAACCGGGACAGCCGGTGGCCACAGCATCTGCGCCGGTGGCAATGATCGCTTCGCTCTTGAGATCATTGATCTCCATGGAGGAACCGTAGTGATAAACATTGAAGGTGCCGCCCAGACCACAGCAGCGGTCTGCCCCTTCCATCTCCACCAGCTCAAGTCCGGGGGTGGCCTTGATCAGATCACGGGGTTGGGCAGTCAGCTTGCGGGTCCGCAGATGACAGGGGTCATGATAGGTAATTTTGCCGGTTGCACCGCTGCCGGTTTCAGCAGGCTTCAGCCCCAGCTGGGCCAGCAGCTGGGCAGCATCCACCGTCTTCGCGGCCAACCGGTCAAGCCGCTCACGCAGCTCCGGGTTACGTTTACCGACCACCAGCGGATAGAGGCGGTGCAAGGCACCGCCACAGGTGGCACAAGCGCTCATCACATAATCAGCCTCATAGCGCTCCAGGGCAGTCAGGTTGCGCTCAGCCAAGTCACGTACTGTCTCAATATCGCCGCCGGACATACCGGGCAGACCGCAGCACTGCTGATCCTTGGGAATGATAATGGTGCAGCCCAGGTGCTGGAACAGCTTGACCGTGGCCACACCGACCCGAGGGTAGGCAAAGTTGGTCATGCAGCCCACAAAGAAGATGATCCGCGGTTTACCCGGCTGGCCTTCGATCACCTCTGGATAGCGTTCCATAAACGTAGTCTTGGCAATGGCCGGGATATAGCGTTTGTTACCCACAAACGGCAGCGGAAAGCGCAGACGCAGACCAGAGTTCTCCGGCACCTTCTTGAAGAACAACGGCCCCAGCAGCGAGGCAGCCTTGGCACCCAGCTTCATCCGGGTACGGCTCTTGATCACCTGCCCCACTGCAGCATGGAAGGTGGTAAGCCCTCGCTTCTTGGCCAGCGCCTCACGGGCAGCGATCACAATTTCATCGGTGGGCACATCATTGGGACAGCGGTCCACACAACTGCCACATAAAAGGCATTTGGACATGGCCAGATAGGTCTGGTCATCCAGATCTATGTCATCCTTCAACAGGTGTTGAACCAGGGTCAACTTGCCACGGGCCGTGGCCGGCTCACGCTGAAAGGCGGTAAAGGCAGGGCAGTTGGATCGACAGGTACCGCACTTGACACACTTTTTCAGCTCTTCTTCTATACGCTGAAGAGTATCAGTAACTATTTGATCAGACATAGGTAAAATCCTTTTTAAACACAGAGCAACGGGACAACAGAGAAAAACAAAACCCAACAACAATAGTAGACAAAACAACCCCGGCTTTTCAAGGTTTTATATTTCCGGCTTACTCAGTTGCCCGGTTGCTGCGTGTTTCAATCCTGCCTTTCCAGTCCTCCAGCACCGCCAACGCCCGTTCTGCCAGCAACAGCTTGCGATCCTTCTTCTTGACCCTGCTTGTGAGGGAAGGGAACAGACCGTAGTTGACATTCATCGGCTGGAAATGCTTCGGCTCAGCGTTGGTGATATGATGAATCAGGGCACCCAGGGCAGTTTCCTGCGGAGGCAGGACCGGTTCTTCATGAGTGACCAGCGCAGCCACCGTCAGGCCAGCCAGAAAGCCGGAGCCTGCTGATTCAACATACCCCTCAACCCCGGTGATCTGCCCGGCAAAGATGATGCGGGGATCTGACTTCAGCTGCTGCGTGGGCAACAACAAGGCCGGTGCATTGATAAAGGTGTTGCGATGCATCACCCCCAACCGGACAAACTCGGCCTGTTCCAGCCCCGGAATCATCCGCAACACCCGGCGTTGTTCCGGCCAGGTCATCTTGGTCTGGAACCCCACCAGATTATAGAGGGTCTTTTCATTGTTTTCTGACCGCAACTGCACCACAGCCCAGGGATCTCTGCCTGTGGCTGGATCAGGCAGACCGACCGGCTTCATCGGACCAAAGCGCAGGGTTTCATCACCACGCTCTGCCATCTCTTCAATCGGCATACAGCCGTCAAAATGAACGACCTTCTCAAACTCGCGGGGTGCAACCTTTTCAGCAGCCTTCACGGCTGAAATAAACGCCGTGTACTGCTCCTGATCCATGGGACAGTTGAGGTAATCGTCAGGATCCCCCTTGCCATAGCGGGAAGCTGCATAGATCTTGGATTGATTTAGGGATTCTGCAGTGACAATCGGAGCAATGGCATCGTAGAAGTACAGCCGCTCCCCCACCAGACGGGACAGTTCTTCAGCCAGGCTATCGCTGGTCAGGGGACCGGAGGCGATTACCACCAACCCTTCAGACGGCAGGCAGGTCAACTCTTCACGAATCAGGCTGATATTGGGATGGGAGGATATTTTTTCAGTTATCCAGGCCGAAAACAGGTCACGATCAACAGCCAGGGCACCACCGGCCGGAACCCTGGTGGCATCAGCAGCCTGCATGATCAGGGAACCGCAACGCCGCAGTTCCTCCTTGAGCAGACCGACCGCGTTACCCAGATCTGCCCCCCGCAGTGAGTTGGAGCAGACCAGCTCAGCCAGCCCCTCCCGTTGGTGGGCCGGAGAATAGCGGTGGGGCTTCATCTCATACAGACGCACCTGCAGGCCGCGCTCTGCCGCCTGCCAGGCTGCCTCACAACCGGCAAGACCGGCGCCTATGATCGTAGCATCAAAACTCATACATAACACCTTCCTGCTCACCTTTTTCATCACTAGACAGCATATATTCAGCCAGCTCCTTCAGGGTTTCAGGCAACGCTTTATCCAGAAGCCGTTGAATATGTTCCCGGTCAGCTGGCCCCAGTTGTTTCCTGCGCTGCAAACCAGATAATGTTGTACTATCCATATACCATGGTTCCCAAGTAAGAGCGTTTTCCAAGAAAACACAGCCAACTCCCAGAGCTATTTCAATACCGGATGGGTCAGGGTCACAAGATATGAGAGCAGAGGCTGGACATGCTGTAATGAGTCCTTTTACCGCTTGTTTCCACCACGTTGGAGCAAAGCCCGGCACCCAGATGACACCTGTAGCAGCAGGAGCACTTCGGGCAACGCGCTCAAAAACTGTCCGATTCTCCAGGATCAGCCATCGCTCAAGCTGCCCCTCGCAGCCGGTCAAGCATTCCAGGGTGGTTGGTGTAAGAGCGATGCAATCAGGGACCGCACGCAGATCAATCCTACCTTGCTTAAACAATAAGGTTATCGGCGCTCTTAGCCAAATTGCAGGAGTATGACGACTGATGCCTATTTCCTCCAACCCGGCCAATCCGCTTTCAAACCAGTCCCATTCGGCGTTAGATATACCTTTGGTATCTCCGACAGCAAACAGAGCAAAATCGCGTTGAGTGCCATTTCTGCACTCTGAAATCCAGGTATCCAGAGCGGCAAGGAGAGTATGCCGCCGTACAGCTCGTTCAACCGGCATCTGTGTCAAAGAGGTAACCAGCGGCTTTAGGATGCTATTATCAAAGGAACCACTTTCCTGTTCCATACGAATGCGACGCAGGGCATCGCGATTGGTCAGGCCGCACAGTTCGCGGAGTATTTCCATTTCAGGAAAGTCCACCCAAATCGGTTGCCAACGCCCGTTCTGACGTTTCTCCTCCAGCTCCACCAACCCGGCCTTGAGCAGTTCGTCTAATAATTGCCAGGCGTCGTGCGCCCGGCTGCCCCCGGCTTTTTTCAGCAGGGCATCCCACGCACGGCGTTCACCACCCTGCTTGACCCAATCACGCAACAGGTCACGCCATTGAGGCGGCCAGAGAGCAGCAACATCGGTTCTGACCATATCGGCCCGACGCTTGCGCCGTCCACGCAGGGTAACCTTTGCGCCAACATCAAGAAAGCAGCTGCGGATACCATCATTGTCCGGTGCAGACCAGTTTGCCTCATCCGTGGAGGTCATAGTGCCTGTTCCTTGGTATCACGGCGCAGAAAGGCCACCGGCGGTGCCCACTTGTCGGGATGTTGGCGCTTACGGGTCACCAAGGTAAGGTCAGAGGTTTTGAATACATTAACGTTGTGGGTATTAGGGGTGGTCAGCACATACTGAGAATGGGTCGCTGTGAGGAACGCACCGACCTTGTCAATGTTGAACACATCCAGGTGGGCAAATGGCTCATCGATGAAGACAAAACCGCCGGAACCGCTATCGTCCATCAGCAGGGCTATCAACAGAATCAGCGACTTCATAACCTGCTGCCCGCCGGATGCCTCGCCGTCGTTAAGGCCGATCATCCCCTTGCGGTCAAAATCAAACTTGATGTGCAGACCAGCCTGGGCCAGGGTCACGTCATCGTTGGCCAGATGCGGCGATTCAACAGCTACATCAATCCCGGCGGTTTTGCCCAGGGCACGGACATTGGATCTATAGCGATTAATAGTGGCGCGCAGCACGTTGATGTAACTTTCACGGGCATCGTCGGTGGCTGTGACATGACGATGGTGGTGGATACGGCGTACCTTGATCTTTCCCTCAAGATCAGCGTAGTCGCCACGCAGTTTATCCAGCACCGCGACCACCTGTTCGTCGGTGGTCCATGCTCCTTCGGCAATTTTTTCGCGGAGCCGGTCAATCTCACGGCGCACCTCTCCGGATGACTCATAGTGGCCACGCAGTTCCGCTTGCGCCTGACGGGAATACCAACACCGAGGCATAGGTCGACGGCGCTGCCGGTATTCCACAATACGCTCAGCCTGCTGTTTTTTCAGGTTACGAAATTCACTAAGAGCTTTGCCCAGATCCTCTTCAGCCCGGCGCAGGTCACTTGAACGCTCCCCTTGACTCCTTAGCAGATTTTCCGCTTTGCCTCTGGCGGACTTGATCTTGTCAGTACACTCCTGAAATATCCGCGCTGCCTCTTGTCGCTGCTTCAGCAAGCCTGGATAATCCTGTTCAGCCTGTGCAAATTCAGCGCTTTTGCTTTCCAACTGCCGCGCTGCATCTACACCGGAGAGTAGCGCTTGGATTGCGTCGATACGCTTGCACAAGACGTTATTCTGACCATTAAGCTCTTCGATACGTTTCGCTATTCCGAGCAGTTCCCGTTCGACCTCGACAAGCTGGTTTTTCCGATCCGCCTCACCGAAAAGAAACTTTTCTGTATCAACACCGCTATCGCGGCCACCGAGCCGCTCACGGTAGTACCCTTCACGGGTGACACAGGAAATGTCGTTAGCCAAAGCATGTCCATCAGCAACTGTCTCCACCCGGCGG
>DAIQQT010000167.1:0-6110 GCA_036786685.1 Trichlorobacter sp. | reverse complement strand
ACTGGTGTTGATCGGCGGCGATCCCGGCATCGGTAAATCAACCCTGCTGCTGCAGGCGATGCATCATTTGGCTGCTGACGGGTCGGTACTGTATGTATCCGGCGAGGAATCAGCCGCCCAGACCCGTCTGCGGGGCGAGCGACTGGGGGTAAGTGGCCGTCAACTGCTGGTGCTGGCGGAGAACGGGCTGGAAGAGATCGTGGCCCAGGTGGAGAAACTCAAGCCGCGGGCCGTGGTGGTGGACTCGATCCAGACCGTCTGGACCCAGGCCCTGGAATCTGCCCCCGGTTCGGTCAGCCAGGTGCGGGAGTCAGCCGGCCGCCTGATGCTGCTGGCCAAAGGCAGCGGCATCCCGATCTTTATTGTGGGCCATGTCACCAAGGATGGCGCCATTGCCGGACCGCGGGTACTGGAGCATATGGTGGATACGGTGCTGTATTTTGAGGGGGATCGTGGCCATCCCTACCGGATTCTGCGGGCAGTCAAGAACCGCTTTGGTTCCACCAACGAGATCGGCGTCTTTGAGATGAAGTCCGGCGGCCTGGCCGAGGTGGCCAATCCCTCTGAGCTGTTCCTGTCTGAACGCCCCCTGGATGCGCCCGGCTCAGTGGTAACCGCCTCGCTGGAGGGAAGCCGCACGTTGTTGGTGGAGATCCAGGCTCTGGTCACCCCCAGCGCCTATGGCACCCCCCGTCGGACCACCATCGGGGTGGACAGCAACCGTCTGGCGCTGCTGGTAGCGGTACTGGAGAAAAAGGCAGGGTTGCATCTGGGGGGGCAGGATATCTTTCTGAACGTGGCCGGTGGTGCCCGCCTGAATGAACCGGCAGCTGATCTGGCCATGCTGCTGGCAGTGGCCTCCAGCCATCTGGACCGTCCGGTAGCAGCCGGTGCCGTGGTGTTTGGCGAGGTCGGTCTGGCCGGTGAGGTGCGGGCGGTTAATCAACCGGAACCAAGGCTGGGTGAGGCAACGAAACTCGGTTTCAAGCAGTGTATCCTGCCGGCCGGGAACCTGCGGCGGCTCTCCGATGCCGGCCTGGAACTGAACGGTGTTGCCACGGTGCAGGAGGTGCTGCAGTTCCTGCTGTAACATACTTTTTACTGGACTTGGGCATCCAAAGCTCTTAATATTGATCAATTATAGCCGTTGTATGTGAGGAGACCCATGGACGCCGAGAAACTTGAACAATTTCGTCAGCTGCTCCAGGAAGAGATGAAGGCGCTGCTGTCAGAAGCCGATAAAACCGTACACGAGATGGGTGATGATGCCTCCCACTTTCCTGACCCAACCGACCGTGCCACGCAGGAATCTGACCGCACCTTTGAGCTGCGGATTCGTGACCGCGAACGCAAGCTGGCCAACAAGGTCCGGGAAGCACTGGAGCGGATTGATGACGGAAGCTACGGCATCTGTGAAGATTGTGGAGCCGAGATCAGTGAGGCCCGTCTGAAGGCCCGTCCGGTAACCACCCAGTGTATTGATTGCAAGATTGAAGCGGAAGAAAAAGAAAGACGTCACTAGGTCAGTTTCAACAGGGTCCGTTTTATACTGCATTAAAGCGCAGGATTCGCATGCCAGACACCACCACGAAAGAATCCCCTGCAACTGTTTCTGAAGGCCTTCAAGCGCAGAAGGATCTTCAGCTTTTCTATTTATTCAGCACCACCCTGCTTTCCACCATGCAGCTGAACAAGCTGCTCCACCTGATTCTTTCCACCCTGGTCTGTGAAGAGAACGGCCTGTTCTGCCGTGCCATGCTGTTTCTCTATAACCAGAAAACAAACACCCTGCAGGGAATGTTGGGCATCTGCCGCAAAGGTACCGATGGACTACAGTTGGTAGGCGCGGATCCTGCCAATCCACTGAGTGGCTACTGGGACCTTGATGAAGATACCATGGCCAGCCAGCGCCAGTCTGATTTCTGTACGACGGTCAGGGGAACCAGAATCGATCTTGCTGAGGGCTGCCAGATCGTGTCCCATGTTGTCAATGAACGTCGCCTTTACCGGATTGAGGATGCACAGTGTCTGAAATGTCAGGAATGTGATTTTATCTCCCGTTTTGCTATCAACTCCTTTGCCGCAGTCCCGCTGGCAACCCGCAATAATCTGGTCGGCATCATTATCGTTGACAACCCGTTCAAGCATCAGCCGATTACTGATCAACAGCTCCAGATACTGCAACTGCTTGCCAATCAGGCCGGTATGGCCATTGAAAACACCCGGCTCTACCGTGATATTGAAGAAGCCCATGCCGAGTTGCGCGATGCCCGGCAGCGTCTGATCCACGGTGCTCACCTGGCTGCTATTGGCGAGATGGCTGCATCCATTTCCCACGAACTGAAGACCCCGCTGATCACCATTGGCGGCTTTGCCGCCCGGCTGGGTCGTATGCTGCCGGAAAACACCTCCCAGCGCCACTGCCTGGACACCATTATCAGTGAATCACATCGCCTTGAACGGCTTCTGGGCGATATTCTTACCTTTTCACGCAAGCCCACCATCTGTTATCAGGAATGCGATCTGGCAGAGATTGTCAGGAGCTGCCTGGCTGACTACTCGCTTGCACTGGAGGAGCGCAACATAACGCTCAAGGCCGTCATACCTGCGGGCCCCTGCATTGTGCTGGGTGACAGCAGCCAGTTGAAGCAGGTCTGTATCAACCTGATTGTCAATGCACAGGATGCGATAAGTCGGGATGGTTCGCTGAAGGTTATGCTTTCGACTGCAGAGGAGCGGGGAAAAAGCTGTGTCGTTGTGTCATTTGCCGATAGCGGCGGTGGCATCCCTGAAGATGTTATCAGCAAGATCTTTACGCCGTTTTTTACCACCAAACGTCATGGTACCGGGCTTGGGCTGGCCATTGTCAACCGGATTATCCAGAATCATGATGGTATGCTGAAGGTCCACAATGTTGCCGATGGCGCAGAGTTCCAGGTGGTTCTTCCACTGGCTTCTGTCAACCAACCGCCGCTTAAAAACTAGATCCGTTTTTCTTCCAGCCGTTTACGGGTAAATTCATCTGCAGGTTCGGGACGACTGAAAAGGTATCCCTGGGCCAGCACACACCCCAGCTGCTGCAAGGCCTCCCGCTGCCCCTCCTGTTCAACCCCCTCTGCAACGGTGGTAAGCCCCAGTTGTTGAGCCATGGCGATAATGGTGGCAACAATCGCCCGGTCATTCTGATCCACCAGCATGTCCCGCACAAAGGCCTGATCGATCTTGAGGGTATCCATGGGGAACTGTTTCAGGTAGACCAGCGACGAATAGCCGGTGCCAAAATCATCAATGGCCAGGGAGATTCCCCGCTCCTTCAACTCGCCCAGAATGCCAATGACCTGTTCCGGATCGGCCATCAGGACGCTTTCGGTCAGCTCCAGCTCCAGGCAGCTGGTGGGAACGCCGGTTTCTCCGATGGTGCGCATGACCAGCCCGATAAAATCAGGGTCATCCAGTTGACGGGCTGAAACGTTGATGGCAATCCTGCCATGGCAGAAAAGTCCGCGGTCCTGCCATTGGCGTATCTGCTGGCAGGCGGTGCGCAGCACCCAGCTTCCCAGTTCCACCATCATTCCCCGCGCTTCGGCCACCGGTATGAATTCAGCCGGGCTGACCCAGCCTAATTCAGGGTCTTTCCAGCGCAGCAGAGCCTCGGCTCCGACAATAGTTCCTGACTGCAGTTCAATCTTGGGCTGATAATACAGCTCCAGCTGATTGTCGTGCATGGCCCGCTCAAGCCGATGTGCCAGTTCAAGGGTGCGTGCCAGCTGCTGTCCCATTTCAGGGCGGTAAAAACAGCATCGATTGCCGGTTTCCTTGGCCCGCGACATGGCCAGATCAACCTTGGAAAGCAGCTCTGCCGAGGTCTCACCATCACCGGGATACACCGCTACACCAATGCTGCCCCCTATGACAAACCGGTGACCTGCCATATAAAACGGTGTCGTGATGACGGCTAAAATTTTTTCTCCCAGGGCTGCTGCTCCGAACTGGTCAAGCTTGGGGCAGATAATGGTAAAGTCATTACCGCTGAAACGTGCAATGAAACCACTGGAGTCGCAAACCTCCTGCAATTGCCAGGCAACCCGCACCAGAACCTGATCACCCAGTGCATGCCCGTGGGTCTCGTTGATCTCCCGCAGATAATTCAGGTCAAGCAGGAGCAGCGAGATGGTGTGACCTTCTGCTGCAGCTGCAGCCAGATTCCGATCAAACTGTTCAGTAAACAGAATCCGGTTGGGCAGTCCTGTCAGACGGTCATAGTAGGCCAGTTGCTGAACATGGGCCTGGGCATCTTCATGGGCACGCCGCATCCGCAGATTCTGAATACCAAAAGCGAGGTCCTCTGCCAGTTCTTCCAGCAGCGTAACCTCCTGTTCGTGGAAGGCGTAAGGCTCTGGGGCATAGATGGCAAGCGCACCGATCACCTCATCCTGTAAGCGTAATGGCAGGGCAATGGCGGATTGGTAGTTCCGCATGCGAGCATCAGCGTGCCAGGGAGCCAGCAAAGGATCGTTGAGGATATCCTGGCGTAGCTGGATCGTACCGGTACGAATGGCGGTACTCATGGCGCTGGTACCCCGCTCGCCCTCGGCCCAGGTCATCCGGGCCTGACTAAGAAATCCCTGCTCTGCACCATAGTAGGTCGCGGGACTGATGGATTTTTCCTCATCAAACTGGGCAATGCCCACCCAGGCCAGCCGGTACCCGCCAACCTCAACTGCAATGCGACAGACCCGGGCCAGCTGCTCATCCTCACGGGTACTGCGCAGCAGGGTACGGTTGCTGGCAGAAAGCAGGCGCATAGCCCGGTTTGCCTGTTTCAACTCGGTTTCAGCCTGCTTTTGCGCCGTAATATCCCGAATGGTGGCCAGGACCATCTGCCCCTGCCCTTCACTGATCGCTCCCAGGGTGATATCTGCCGGGAAAACCGTGCCATCCTTACGCTGCCCCACAAAGGACAGTCCGCTGGCCATGGGACGGCTTGCCGGATTATCCATAAAGCAAGCCACCATTTTTACATGCTTCTCACGCTTATCCGGAGGAAGCAGCTCATGCAGCAAAAGTCCCTGCAGTTCATCAGGGCCATAGCCGAACAGCTGCTCGGCACGCTGGTTGTGATGGACAATCCGGGCCTGGCGGTCAACGATGATCGCAGCGTCAGGGATTTGCGGCAAAAACAGTGCACAGGAAAGAGAGTCCATGATTTCGTTTCCAGTCAGTCCTTCAACTCACGAATGATCTCGGCCTGACGCTGGGCAATATACCTGCCGATCAGGTCTTCGCTACGCCGGTCATGCTCAAAAAGCATGATGCAGCGGCAAGGGTTGGCATCGCTTTCAAAACGGAGCAGGCGTGCCATAACCCTCAGTTTCTGGGGAGCTGGCTGATCCTGCAGGACAAATGACAGATTAAGGTAGAAATAGGTAAAACTTCCCAGCAGCTCTTTGCCAGGGACCTCCAGGGCACAGCCTCCCAAAGAGAGGTCTTTCAGTTTGGCAGTAAAGGTGGTGGTGCCTGCCTCAACCGGCACCTGAAACAACCCCCCTATCTTTACCCGCAGGGTATTGCGGCGATCCGGCAGGACTTCAACATAGGAAAATTCTGACAGGGTAATTTCATCGGTCTCGGCATCATAGGCGGCGCTGGCATATACATCATGCGCAAGCTTTGGCGAGCGGATAATCGTATAACGGCTGGTTTTTAAGGCGCGAGTCTGGGTCGGGTTAGAACGGCAGATCAGGGTATCGCCAAAGAGATACAGCACTTCAGCTGCTGATGAAATGGGTACTTCCTTGTAATAATTAAAGAAGATCAGGTCGTGAGGTTGCTTTTGCGAGAGTCGGGACAGGAGATCAAGTATCTCTCCCGGTTCTCCGCGATCAAGCAGCCTTAACTGGTCTTCGTACTGCATTTTTTCCATGCCATCCCCCTGGCTGGATACTGTAACATTCTGCAGCATACGCCTGCAAGAGCTGACCTCTTGCCTTCGGTCTGAAATCATGACAAAGTGACAAAAAAAATCAGCCTGTCTGGAGTTTTTATGGCGTTACGTCTGTATAACACCCTCAGCGGAGAGAAAGAGCCGTTTGTCCCCCGCGTTGCCGGTA
>DAIQQT010000166.1:0-6121 GCA_036786685.1 Trichlorobacter sp. | reverse complement strand
TGCAGAATCATATCGTGAAGAATTTATAGAAAAGACACAAGTTTTACTTCAGTACTACTTTATCGCTTGGATTCCTACGACTTGCTTATCCTTCATCAGTTGCCGTCTATCTCCGCAGTGCGCAACCTGGAACCGATTCTCTCCTCCGGGGCATCCCTGCTGTTTATTCTGGGTAGCCAGACCGATATCAACGCCTTCAATGGTATGAAAACCGGGCTGACCATCACTACAGCAAGGAATTCTTTCTATGATGCGGAACCTATCTCCAACCGCAATTTCTCCCTCTTTCTGATGAACAGGGAAGAGCAGGCCATAGTGGATGATTTTCCTCCACTTCTTACTCCCTTCGGAACCTACCAGTATACTCCTGCTTCAGAAGTATTGATCTATCAGGAAATTGCCAATGTGGCTACCCGTACGCCGCTGCTCCTTTTTACCCGGTCTGCAGAGAGAAAAACAGGGATCATCACCGGAGAAAATATCTGGCGATGGAGAATCGCAAATTTTAGCAGACAGGCCAACTTCGATGTTTTCGACCTGCTGATGGATAAAATCGCCATTTATCTTGCTGCACGGGAAGACAGAAGTTTCCTGCGGGTCCATGTTAAAAACCGGTTTTCGGAAAATGAACCGGTTGAGTTGGAAGCTGAACTTTTCAATAAATCCTACGAAAGAATTACCGATCCGGATATCAACATTACCATTACCGATGATTCAGGGAAAAGTTACCCTTTCCTTTTCAGCAAGGGAGGTAACTATTATTCCCTGAATGCTGGTCTTTACCCCGCAGGGGCATACCGCTACCTGGCCACCACAAAGGTTGGTGCTGATACCTACCAGAAGAGCGGTGAGTTTTATATTAGTGAAATACAAACGGAAACAGTAACCCTTATTGCCAATCATCAGTCATTATCGGCTATAGCCCAATCACACGACGCTAAGATGCTCTACCCGGCCGATGTTGCCCAATTAACCGGATTGATACTGAACCGACAGGATATCAGTTCCGTTTCGAGTCGCATTGTCCAACTCACCGACATGATCTCGGCAGTTTGGTATTTCGTCCTGATCCTTTTATTGCTCACCACAGAATGGGTATTCCGCAAGCGGGAAGGACGATAAAGCCAAATCGTTAAAGATCTTTCCGGTTCAGAATCAGGAAAACGATCCCAAGAATAACGACAGTGTAAGCGAGGGGTATTCCAACCCCGCCCATGGTCACACTATCCTGAAGATTTATCCCGAAAATGGTTTTCAAAACCGGTATCGAAGGATATTCGGTGATGCTGAGTATTGCGTTGGCGGGCAAATAGCGTGAAATATTATTTTCAAAAACCACCGGACTTTTAAGAAAATAATAGAGAATAGGTTCAGCAATGAGTGTATAAAGGGTGAAAAGGGCGATAGCCATTCCGGTGTTGCGGAATAGGAATCCAAATAGTAGAGCAAAGGTGAGAAAGGATATCACCGTGACAAAATAGCCCAGGATAAACACCGATTTTCCGAAAATCATTTCCGCGGTAATATCTGCGGTATTGGAAACTCCCAGTATAATTGTCCCGACAAGAACAAACAGTGTCATGACCACGGATAAAACAAGGATCAGTTCCAGTTTACCGGCGAGAAAGTCGGTTTTACTCATGCCGGTTATTACATTCTGTCGGATGGTTTTATTGGTGAACTCATTGGTTATCAGAATAATCATAACAATGGCCGGAAAGATCAGTACATACCGCAAAGTGGAAAAAAGCATCAGTTGCTGCAGGAATTGGGCTGCGACACCATGCAGGGCTACTACTTTGGCAAGCCGATGCAGCGGGAGGCCTTTGAACTCTTTTTGCTGAATGGCGCGCAACTGCTTGCCGGTGAGCCGTCTGACCCGCAGCCTGAACAGATCGGGCAGGAGCCCCCACCTCCGGCAGCCATGCCAGTACCCCAGGAAGAGGATGATCGTTCACTGCAGACCGTTGCCGACATTACCCTGCATATAGAACCGCTTAGACCGGCTGACCGCCTGAATACCGCCCTGGAGCGGTTTCAGACCGACAAACGGCTGCAGGTGCTGCCGGTGGTGGATCAGCACCGGGTAGCCGGGGTGCTGAACCGCTCCGAGTTCATTGAAGAGCAGATTGTGGGAAGGATCGGCTATGCCTTTCATATCAACCACTCCAAAAAGGTGCGGGATCTGATGCAGCCGGTGCCGCTGGTGATTGAATCCGACGCCAGCATTGAAGAGGCGGCCCAGGCCCTGCACGGCAATTTCGGTTCCATGCGGCTGGAAAACATCTGTGTTGCCCGGCGCGGCGTCTACCGCGGCATTCTGGATGTCCGCACCCTGGTGGAGGCGATCACCGCCCTGAACCTGAAGCTGGCCAAGGGGGCCAACCCGCTGACCGGTCTGCCGGGCAACGAAAGTATCCAGCGCGAGACCACCCGGCGCCTGGAGTCCGGCATGCCGTTTGACATCGCCTACATCGATATTGACCACTTCAAGCCGTACAACGACTTCTACGGTTTCGAGCGGGGGGATATGGTGATTCAGGTGGTGGGGGAGATCCTTAAATTCCATAGCGATGAGCTGCTGCAGGGCAGACCGGCCAGAAACTTCTGCGGCCATATCGGCGGAGACGACTTCATCATCATTACCGGCCCCGGCCACGCCACCGCCCTTTCCCGCCAGGTAATTACCGAATTTGACGCCCGGCTGCCGCTGCTGCACGGTTCCAGCGACTACGCCAAGGGTTGCTACACTTCTTTCAACCGCAAGGGAGAGCTGGAGACCTTCAACCTGCTCTCGCTTTCTGTAGCGGTGATCAGCACCGGACAGCTGCAGATCAGTTCCTATGCCCAGCTGGCCTCCATGGCCAGCGAGGTCAAGAAAACCGCCAAGAAGGTCAGGGGATCATCAGTGGCGGTTAAAGACAGCTATGAGGCGCCCAATGTGGTGCTTGGTGCGTTATCAGCAGATGCGTAATGCCAATTTTTAAATCAAGGAGTTCTGAGTAATGGAAAAGGGAACCATGCTGTATCACTATCGTATTGAAGGGGCGGCCCCCTATGGCAAAGGTATGTTGCTGATGGCCGAACATGTCCTGCTGGGCAAGCGTTTTCTGCTGAAATCCCTGACCCCCAAGCTGCCCGGGACCGCATCCTATCGGGAACGGTTTTATAACGAGGCCAAACTGCTGGCCGGACTGCTCCATCCCAACATTCTGCAGGCCACCGACTTCTTTGAACACAATGGTGGCTACTGGCTGGTGATGGAGTATTACAACGGTGCTGCCCTGGACCGGATGATTGAACATAACGGCCCCTTTCCGCAGCAGTATGCTCTGCACTTTATTGTACGGCTGTTACACGGTCTGCGCTTTGCCCATGAAAAGGGAATCGTTCACCGTGGTCTGAGTACCTCGATTATTCTGGTGGATCGTAACGGCGGTCTGAAAATCTCGGATTTCGGTGTAGCACTCTTGAAATACGGCGAAGACCTGCAGGAAGTGGGACAGGGTGGCGAAGCAGCCTTCATGAGTCCTGAACAGATCCTGAACCCCTTTACCGTCGCTCCCCAGAGTGACATCTACGCCGTTGGCCTGATCCTGTACAACATGCTGGCCGGCCGGCTGCCGTTCAGCGAAGAATCAACCGTTGATACCCTGATGAACCAGTTTGACCGTACCATCCCGGATATCAGGGAATATGCGCCGGAGACCCATGAAGACCTTGCAGCAATTGTCCACAAGGCCCTGGAAAAAGATCCGGCCAACCGCTACCAGAGCTGCGTTGAATTTCTGGCCGCCCTGGAGGCCCATCGTGTTTCCCTGCTGCCCAAGACTCCTGCGGAAGGGGTTGCCGACTCCTGGTTCAAACGACGCCGGGGACTGGTGATGTCATCACTGGTGGGAGCCCTGTTGTTGGCCAGCAGTGGCGGCTACTACTACCACTGGATCAACTCCTACGACATCATTCTGAAACTGCAGGGGTCCAACACCATCGGTGCAGAACTTGCCCCTTCACTGGCGGAAGAATATTTAAAAAAACAGGGAGCAGTCCGCACCCGTCGCGTGCCGGGTAAAAATCATGAAGAGCAGCTGGTTGAGGGCATCATGGAGGGACGCCGTAACCGGGCGGTGGAGATCAAGGCCCACGGCTCCACCACCGCCTTTGAAGGGTTACAGGCCAACGCCTGCGACATCGGCATGTCATCCCGCAGGATCAAGGATGATGAGGTAAAGCAGCTGTCGCTGCTGGGCAATATGACCTCCCGCGCCAACGAGCATGTCCTGGCCCTGGACGGAGTGGCGGTGATTGTCAACAGCGCCAATCCGGTTGCAACCCTGACCATGGCCGATACCCAGGGGCTCTTCACCGGCAGGATCCCTGAATGGAAGCAGCTGAGCAACGCTGCCAAGGCTGCGCCGGTGCATGTCTATGCCCGTGATGACAAATCAGGCACCTTCGACACCTTCAAGAGCCTGGTGCTGCACAAGGAAAAACTGGTCAAAGAGGCCAAGCGCTTCGAGGACAGCGTCAAGCTCTCACGGGATGTCTCCAGCGATCCCAACGGCATCGGCTTCATCGGCCTGCCCTACGTCAAATCCTCCAAGGCGGTGGCCATCAGCGGTGGTGCCCAGCCGATCCTGCCGACCCCCTTTACCGTTGCCACCGAAGACTACGGTCTGGCCCGCCGTCTCTACCTCTACACACCGGGACAGCCCAAAAACCAGAAGATCAGGGATTTTGTCGAATTTGCCCTCTCCCCTGAAGGACAGGCCATCGTGGAAAAAAGCGGCTTTGTGCCGCTTTCAGTGCGGATGGGCAACTCCTCCATCCCTGCCAATGCCCCTGAGCGTTACCGCATGCTGGCAAGCAGTGCGGAACGCCTCTCCCTCAACGTCAAATTTGCCGCCGACGGCCAGCTTGACAACAAGGCCTATCGCGACCTGGACCGGCTGGTGCGGGCGCTCTCAACCAAAGAGCTGCAGGGACGTCAGCTGCTGCTGTTCAGCTTCACCGATGCCAGCAGCGAACCCCACAGCAGCCTGGCACTTTCCCACCAGCGGGTAGGTCAGGTGGCCCAGGAACTGCGTTCTCGCGGCATCATGGTGGCAGCGGCTGAAGGGTTCGGTTCCAGCCTGCCGGTGGCGGACAACAGCACCAAAGAGGGCAGGCAACGCAACAACCGGGTTGAGATCTGGCTGGCAAAGCGCTAGCCCTTAAAACGGCAGTCAGCTGCAGATGCCACAGAGAAACACATATAAACACAGAGACTTACAAAGAAAAATCAGTTTTTAGCATCTCACCTAAAGGGAATCAGGCCGTTTGTTGTATCTTCCTGTTTTTCCTCTGAGACCTCTGTGAGCTCTGTGGCAACAGCTTTTATTAGGTTAACTGCTACTGGAATCGATCAGATAAACGGTGTACTGTGGTCAGATCCTGTGCCAGAAAAGGAAACCGCCATGCCCTCATACAACATCATAGAGATGGGATCACGCAAACGGATCGCCCTGGTGGCCCATGACCATAAAAAACGGGATCTGCTGGAATGGGCCCGCTTTAACCGGGCCATCCTGGTGGAGCATGATCTCTATGCCACCGGCACCACCGGTGCGCTACTCTGTGAACAGCTGGACCTGCCGGTAACCCGGCTGCAGAGCGGCCCGCTGGGTGGTGATCAGCAGATCGGCGCCATGATCGCCCAGGGGGAGATCGATTTTGTGATCTTTTTCTGGGACCCGCTGGAACCGCAGCCCCATGACCCGGATGTCAAGGCGCTCTTGAGGATAGCGGTGGTCTGGAACATCCCGGTGGCCTGCAACCGCGCCACCGCTGATTTCATGATCTCGTCGTCCCTGATGCATGATCCCTATGACCGGATGATGCAGGATTACGAAGAGTACAAACAACGACTGAAGAATGTGGCCTGACTCCCATGATAGAAACCATTACCGTCCATTCCTGGGATGAACTCCAGCAAGCCCTGTTTAGCGATTCCTGGAACGAAGAGCTGGGCCGCTACCGGTCCCGCTTTGCCTTCCGGGGGCTGTCCGATGTTGACTACCGCCTTGAAACCACCCTGATGCGACTGGGGGGGCAATACGCAGAGCTTGAACACCACCTGATG
>DAIQQT010000165.1:0-6172 GCA_036786685.1 Trichlorobacter sp. | reverse complement strand
TGGTGTTGACCAATGGAGAGCTTGGTGTTGCAGGTGGTGATACGAGCCCTGAACTGCTTGCAGCCAGTTTAAATGCCTATTTTAGCCGTCGGATGGGATCAGGGGGAGGTGGCTCCGGCTCAGCCCTCAAGGCTGTATCGGCGCTCCTGCGACAGTTTGTATCAGGCTCTGTCGGTATGGATGGCACCGTTTTCGGTTCGGGGGGTGGTGATGGTTCTGGTGGTGATGGTTTAGAAGTTGCCGACTGGTCTGAGCTGAACCATGGGCAGGGATCAACAATCAAGGCAGACCTGGCAGCTTTTATTGTTGCACTTGATCCTCTTTTGCGTCGCCAGATCCTGAATGGTTTTTGTGAAACCGCTCTTGGCGATGAATCAACGACAGCCGATCTGTTCCGTCATCTGGGAACGGCAGTGTTGCAGGAAACCTATGCTTCAGCAGAGGAGTATGCTGAAGCGCCCCCACTCTTGCAGGGGATACTCAGAAATCTGCTGCCCCATCTGATTGACACCTATGACAGGACCACCCCTGCTGATGAGATGCATACCAGGATGCATACCCTCTTGCTGGAACATCAGCATGAAGTATTTATGCCGGATGAGTATATGCTGGGGCTGCTTGATGTTCTCAGCTCAGGTACGCTTGAACAACTTGATGCTGGTACCGTTACCAAGCTGCTTGCCAGTCTGAATTCCCAGGCCATTGACAGCCGGGGAAGCGAGATTATTCTGCAGCTGGTGATTGCCGATCCCACCGGTGAAGCGGCTCAGGAGTTGATTGAAAATCTGTCAGAGCTGTGTGGCCACTTTTTGGAGCTGGGAGACTATGGTCAGGTCTTAAAGATTCTCAGTCAGGCTGCTGATCCCCGCCTGCCGCAACCACTCCGGATTGTGATGCGTGATGCCTTCTGTCGCCGAGAATTTCTTGATGAGATTTTAAGCGGTCTTACCATCTGGGGTAAGCCCAAATACGACCAGGTGACCCTGCTGATTCAGGTACTGGGGCGTGCCTTTATCGAACCGTTGCTGGACCGGATGGCTGAAGAAGAAAACATGTCGTTGCGACGGTTTATGATTGACCGTGTGCAGTCTTTCGGTGATGCCGCCCGTCCTGCCCTGCTTGCCAGATTGTCTGACCAGCGCTGGTATGTGCTACGTAATATTATTAGTATGCTACGCACTCTTGGCCTTGCGCAGGAATCAGAACAGCTGCGGCCCTTTTTGCGGCATGCTAACCCAAAAGTGCGTATTGAGGCGTTGAAAACACTGCTGCAGGCAGGTGATCCGATTGCCCAGCGTCAGGTCTTGCGGGATCTTGAGTCATCTGATCGGGAGACTCAGTTGACAGCCATCAGTCTGGCAGATCAGAACAGTCCGCCGGACATGGCGCGCAAACTGTTGGCGCTGGTGACCAGTGGCGGCTATACCATCGTGGAGTGTGAACTGAAAACCGCTGCGGTGCAGGCACTGGGAGAGGTCGGCAGACCTGATGTCCTGCCGGAACTGGTCAAGGTTCTTGCCAGCCGGAGCTTACTGGCTTTTAAGGCGCTGAACCGGCTTAAAATTGAGATTATCCGTTCCTTAGAACGTTATCCAGCAAAGGCGGTGCTGCCACTTCTGGAGCGGCTTTCTGATGGCAGCGATGATCTGGCACGCCAGGCAGCTGAATCATTACGGGCTGTGCGGAGCAAGGCCTTATGAGTAATACGGGCGCACTGCATAATATCAACGAGTTTATCAGGCACCTGCTTTCAGCAGTTGCCGGTGCTGCGCTGTATACAGCCAACCATCCCCAGGTGCACCGCTTGGCTCAAGCTGCCCATACAAGTCTCATCGGTGCCCTTGCTGAACGACCGGATATTGCCTTACTGGAAATCGAGGGAGAGCTGGTTATTGATGGTGAGCCCCAGCCGTTCTCACTTGTTCTGGATCGTTTTGTTCAGGTTATGCGCGAACAGGGGATCGGTCACCTTCGCTTTCTTGCCGGTGTCTCCAGGGGGGAAGTTGATCAGTTGATTGCACAGCTTGCGCATCAGGCAGAACGGTCAGAGTCCGGTTCAAGTGAGCATATCAGGCTTGGCAGAGTTGAGATGTCTGGACAGGGGCAGACTGGTGCAGAAGGTGGCGCTTCGGGTACCGGCAATGATGTATTTGGCACGGCAACTAGAGGTGCTGGTTCAGCTGCAGGTGCGCGAACCAACAGCCTGGTTGAGATACCTGCCATAGAGCTGGCACGACTCAATGATGTCTATGAGGCGATCAAGCGTAAAGAACGTCTGAAACCGAGTGGTATTGCTGAAACCGTGACAGAACTGGTGGAGGCGTTCCGCCGTGAAGGGGATGCCCTGTTGATACTGGCAGCCCTGCGAGAACAGGATGAGTATACCTTTACCCATGCTGCCAATGTCTGCATCCTGACGCTGGCGCAGGCAATGTCTCTGGGTATCTCCGGGCAACTGCTGAATGATATCGGTGTTGCTGCCATGCTGCATGATGTTGGTAAGATGTTTATACCGGAAGAGATCCTTACCAAGCCGGAGAAGTTGAGCAATGACGAACTGGAACAGATGAAAAAACATCCGGTGCTTGGTTCCCGTTACCTGATGGAGGGCGCCGGCGTACCTCGTCTGGCAGCCATTGTCGCCTTTGAACATCATATGCGGTTTGACCAGTCTGGCTATCCGTTGGTGCCGGTTGGTTGGCAACAGAATGTCGTCAGTCAAATGACGGCAATTGCTGATTGTTTTGATGCCATGCGTACCCGCAGACCGTATCAGGAGCCCCGTTCGCCCGAGGTGATTGCCAGTGCGCTGTTACAGGGGGCAGGGGCAGAGTTCAATCCGCTTCTGGTTAAAAACATGCTGTTGATTCTGAAGCGGATCAAGAAGATTTAGCAATTAGAAGAGGCTTGACACCGTTTAGGCTATGGGTTACTGATTTGCTTCTAACATCGTTATAAAGCAGGATTCAATGAAAGGAGTGGCAGACTGATGAGCCTGGTAAAACTGTATGATACAACACTGCGTGATGGAACGCAGGCTGAGGATATTTCGTTTTTGGTTGAGGATAAAATCCGTATTGCCCACAAACTGGATGAATTGGGTATCCATTACATAGAAGGTGGCTGGCCTGGCAGTAATCCAAAGGATGTTGCATTCTTTAAGGATATCAAGAAAGAGAAGCTGCAGCAGGCAAAAATTGCGGCCTTTGGTTCAACCCGCCGCGCAAAAACCACGCCGGATAAAGATCACAACATCAAGACTCTGATTGCGGCTGAGCCGGATGTGATCACCATCTTCGGTAAGACCTGGGATTTCCATGTGCGCGAGGCGTTGCGGATATCCCTGGAGGAAAACCTGGAGCTGATCAACGACTCACTGGTATTTTTAAAGCAGAATGTCGGAGAGGTATTCTACGACGCAGAGCATTTCTTTGACGGCTATAAGGCCAACCCCGAGTATGCCATTAAGACCCTGCTGGCTGCTCAGGATGCCAAGGTTGACTGCATTATTCTCTGTGACACCAATGGCGGCACCATGCCCTATGAAGTGGCTGAAATTATTGGCAAGCTTAAAAAGCAGATCACGATACCGCTGGGGATTCATACCCACAATGATGGTGAGTGTGCGGTGGCCAACTCAATCGTGGCAGTTGATCAGGGCATTGTACAGGTGCAGGGCACCATTAACGGTTTTGGCGAGCGTTGCGGCAATGCCAACCTCTGCTCCATCATCCCAGCCATCAAGTTGAAGATGAAAAAAGACTGTATCAGTGATGATCAGCTGCGGCACCTGCGTGAGGTCTCAAATTATATCTTTGAGCTGGCCAACCTTTCTCCTGACAAACACCTGGCCTATGTTGGCAAGTCTGCTTTTGCCCACAAGGGTGGGGTGCATGTCAGCGCCATTCAGCGTCACCCTGAAACCTATGAGCATATCCGTCCGGAGCTGGTTGGTAACAGCACCAGGGTGCTGGTGTCTGATCTCTCAGGCAAATCAAATATTCTGGCTAAGGCAGAGGAGTTCCAGATCAACCTTGACAGTAAAGATCCGGTAACTCAGGAAATTCTTGAAGAGATCAAGGATATGGAAAATCGGGGCTTCCAGTTTGAAGGAGCCGAGGCATCCTTTGAGCTGATGATGAAAAGGGCGCTGGGCACCCACAAAAAGTTTTTTCAGGTCATGGGGTTCAGGGTAATTGATGAGAAACGTACTGATGATCAAAAGCCAACCTCTGAAGCAACGGTTATGATCAAGGTGGGGGGCAAGATTGAGCATACCGCTGCAGAGGGACATGGTCCGGTCAATGCGCTGGATAATGCGCTGCGCAAGGCACTGGAAAAGTTTTATCCCAAACTGAAAGAGGTTAAACTGCATGACTATAAGGTGCGGGTATTGCCTGCTGGTCAGGGCACTGCTTCGGCCATCCGGGTGCTGATTGAACTGGGTGATAAAACAAACCGTTGGGGCACGGTCGGGGTGTCTGACAATATTATTGATGCCTCTTACCAGGCTTTAATTGATGGTATAGACTTTAAGCTGCATCATGAGGAGTTGGCCTAGTCATTGCTATAATCAGCGGATTGCCATGGTTGCCGTTGCGATCATGGTGGCGCTGCTATTGATTGGAAAGGGTCGTCAGCCAGCTGAAACAGCCGGATTGACGGCCCTTTCTGTGTCATCGGCTCCTGCTGCCGTCATACAGATCACCGGGGATATTGCCCATCCCGGTGTATATCGGGTATGCGACATTAATTTGACGAATAGCGTCATATTTGTGGCTAAGCCTTTGTGCGCTGGAGATCTTTCAGTGCGTACAGACCTTTTGTCAAGCCCCGTCCAGACAGGAAAGAGGCTGCATCTTATTTGTAAAGGTCCTGATAACAGGGCCATAATACAACACAGCACCATGCAATCCAGTCAGCTCCTGACTCTTGGACTAGCGTTGGATTTAAATCAGGTGACTGAGGCGGATCTTGACCTGCTTCCGGGGATTGGTCCGGTACTTGCCCGCCGGATTGTGGAATATCGTCAAAAAAATGGCTGTTTCCGGAGTCTGAGCGAGCTGATGCAGGTGGAGGGGATCGGTGATAAAAAGTTTAAACAGCTGTCTGTCTACTTTAAGTTATTGAAATGAAATTGTAAATTTTTGTTGTTAGGATAGCTAAAAGACGTGTGTACTTCTGTTGGCACGCAAGGTGAATAAGAAACTCTCACCTACTGCACTTTGATCTGTCACCTTTTCGTTGAAGGAGGGTCTGCCATGAGATGTCCGCGTTGCCAGGGCCGTATGTTTGCTGAAAAGTACTATGATTTTGTTCGTTCCTTTGATGCCTGGAAGTGCAGTTGCTGCGGAGACGTGGTTGATTCAACCATTCTTCAGAACAGGGCCCGGAGCAGTTGCAGCTTTCTTGGCTGACCAATAACCAGAACATCACCGCTTAGTACAGGGGAATCCAGCTTTGGATTCCCCTTTTTGTTTGACAGCAGGTACCGTAACCCGTACATTTTCTGTATTTTAGACCGCAAGGAGCATCGTAATGGTACGAGCAGGACGGAGTTCGCAACAGTTACGCCCCATCAGTATGACACGTCACTTTATTAAGCACCCGGAAGGTGCTGTTTTAGTTGAGTTCGGAGACACCAGGGTCATCTGCACCGCCTCAGTAGAGGAGTCTGTTCCGCCGTTTCTGCGTGGTAAAGGTACCGGCTGGGTCACGGCTGAATATTCCATGCTGCCCCGCGCTACCCATACCCGTTCTTCCCGTGAGGCTGCCAAGGGCAAGCAAAGCGGTCGCACCCTTGAAATTCAGCGCCTGATCGGTCGTTCTCTACGGGCAGTGACCGATATGGCAAAGCTTGGCGAGCGGACCATCTATCTGGATTGTGATGTGATTCAGGCAGATGGCGGCACCCGTACTGCCTCCATTACCGGTGCCTATGTGGCACTGGTTGATGCAGTTTCTGCACTGCTGGCTCAGGGCAAAATTGCCGAGAACCCACTGAAAGAGGCGGTTGCTGCGGTCAGTGTGGGGATCGTTGATGGTCAGGCGGTACTTGATCTGGATTATCAGGAGGATTCCAGCGCTGAAGTGGACATGAACTTTGTCATGACATCATCCGGTCGTTTTGTGGAGGTGCAAGGTACTGCCGAGGCAGAACCGTTTGCCCTGG
>DAIQQT010000164.1:0-6183 GCA_036786685.1 Trichlorobacter sp. | reverse complement strand
CCTCCTCCAATTCAACACAGTCTGAGTAAATCTCGGACTTTTTCAGGGACGACTATGTAAGGCAAATTGGATATGCGGCTTATCAGTCAGCTGTTTTTAATGGAAGTACAGTTCGCTCGGTATCACAAACCATATCCGAAGATGGTATTGTTGTAGGTTTTTTAGACACATATGATTGTGGTGTGGCTCAGTCCGGCCTTTTTACTGCTACTGCACGATCAACAAATACCTATGAATTATGGACCGCATCAATAAACATTTCCATTAACCCTGTTTTGACCATAACCAAGCTCGGCACCGGTAGCGGCACAATAACGGCAGATACCGGAACATTAAACTGGAATGGTAATGTCGGAACCGGCATTTATGCCGCCAATACCCCGCTAATCCTTCTCCCTACCGCATCAACAGGATCATCCTTTGATGGTTGGAATGGTGCCTGTACAAACTCTTCGGGCCCCTGCGACATTATAATGGACTCGAGCAAGGCTGTCTCCGCCACATTCACTGTGATACCCAATACAAAGATAGGTGACACCTACTACGGCACATTGAGCAACGCCTATAATGCCATTACTACTGATGGTGTGATAGAAGCGAAGGATATGACGTTTGTGGAGGATTTGACCCTCGATCGTGATGTTTCCTTCACGCTGGCAGGTGGTTATGCCGATGATTACGGTAGCCGCACCGGCTTTACTACCCTGAACGGTATACTTACAATTTCAAGCGGCAGCATGATTGTTGACAGCTTGATCATTCTGTAAAGTTCAAGTTGCCATGCCAGCCAACATTCTCAACCTCCCCGCCTACATTGTTACCAATCTGGTCGAAAATGAGTACGACTATCATATCGACGCTGAGGCCAAACATCACCCTACAACCTGCCAGAACTGTGATTCTCCTGATATCGTCGGTTTCGGTCGTAATGAGCAACTTGTTCGCGACCTAACTATCCACGGCAAACGTGTAGGCATTTACGTCGATACCAGACGTTACCAGTGCCGGGCCTGCAAAAAAACCTTCTATGAGCGCCTGCCTGATGTTGATGGTAAGCGGATGATGACCTCCCGCCTGGTCAAATGGATGGGAGAGCAATCCGTCAAGCGGCCCTTCGCCCACATTGCTGATGAGATTGGTGTCACTGAAAACACCGTCAAAAATGTCTTCAATGACTACATCAACGAGCTTGAGCGAACTGTCAGGTTTGAAACCCCGCAATGGATGGGAATCGACGAGATCCACATCATCAAAAAACCCCGCTGTGTCGTCTCAAACATCGAGAACAATACTATCGTCAATGTCCTGCGTGACCGCAACAAAAAGACCGTGGCGGACTACCTGTTTCGTCTCAATGGTCGAAATCTGGTCAAATGCGTAGCAATGGATATGTGGGAGCCGTACAAGGATGCCGTGCGGGATGTCATGCCCCAGGCCCGGATTGTGGTTGATAAGTTCCATGTGGTCAGAATGGCCAACGAATGCCTGGAGAAAGTACGAAAAGAGATTCGCGGGAGTCTAACTGATAAACAGCGCAGAGGCCTGATGCATGACCGGTTCATCTTGTTAAAGAGAGAAGCCAAACTGGAAGGTCTCGACCGGATCACTCTGGAGTCCTGGACAAAGAACTATCCAGCACTGGGGGCAGCTTACAGGGCCAAGGAAGATTTCTTCGGCATCTATGACGCCATGACTGTCCAGGATGCAATGCACCGGTTCAAGGCATGGGAATTGAATCTAACTCCAGATATTAAAGATGCCTTCCATCCCTTGACCCGAGCAGTCAATAACTGGATGCCGGAGATCATGGCTTACTTTGATCATCCGGTTACCAATGCCTACACCGAGTCTTTGAACAGCCTGATCAGGGTAATGAACAGATTGGGCAGGGGCTACAGCTTTGAAGCACTCAGAGCAAAGATTCTTTTCACAGAAGGAGTCTGTAAAGTCAGAAAGCCGAAGTTCCAGAAACCGGCACAACAGCAAGAGAGAATGGTCTACTCTTGCATGTTCCCAGGTGAGTCATCAACACAAGAGACGGGGCCAGAAATAAACTACGGAGCCGACATATCAACACTGGTGAGGATGATCGAAGAAGGACGGCTTTAACCCTTCATACACCATGGATTGCGGATACCCAAAGTATCTTGCTGCTTCTCCTCATACCCTGCTGTGGTCAGTTGTAGCAGGCAGGCGTAGCGCAACTTACCAAATTCTGACATTTGAGTCAGAATTACTCTTTACCCACCAACTGCCGTGCCGTTGTCTGGACCGGATCCCAGACCGGCGAAAAGGGTGGGGCATAGGACAGATCAAGATCAACGATCTGTTGCACGGTCATGCCTGCGGTCAGGGCGGTTGCCAGTACATCAATCCGCTTGGCCGCCCCTTCCAGACCCACAATCTGGCCCCCCAGCAGCCGACCACTGCCCTGTTCTGCCAACAGTTTAACCATGATCCAGCCGGCACCGGGATAGTAACCGGCCCTGGTCTTGGTCCTGGTGGTTGCGGTGGTGTACTGTAGCCCCAGTGTCTTAAGTTCCCGCTCGGTCAGGCCGGTACGGGCCACCTCATACTTACAGATCTTACTGACTGCGGTGCCTACCACGCCGGGAAAGGTAGCATACCCGCCTGCCAGATTGGTTCCGGCCACGGTGCCCTGCTTGTTGGCCACGGTGCCCAGCGCCACATGGAACGGCTTGCGGCTGATCAGGTGGAAACTTTCGGCACAGTCTCCTGCAGCCCAGATGTTAGGAACAGAACTCTGCTGGCGTGGATTGACCCGGATGGCCCCCTTTTCACCCAGCATAATCCCGGCATCAGCAGCCAGACGGCTGTTGGGGCGGGTACCCAGACCCACAATCACCAGATCAGCCGGGATGGTGCGCTGGTCAGTAACAACACCGGTTACCCGGCCATTGCCGGTTTCATAGCCGGTCAGGGATTCCTGCAGGTAGAGCGTTACCCCTATCTCCCGCAGCGCCTCGGAAACCAGTTGACCCATGTCCGGGTCCAGGGTTCCCATGACCTGTTCACCTTTTTCAATCAACGTCACCTGCAGCCCTTGACGCACCAGCGCCTCAGCCATTTCCAGGCCGATATACCCGCCACCCACCACCACTGCCTTGCGTGGCAGTTCTTTGTCCATAAATTCAAATATTTTAATGCCACTTGCTAAGGTGGAGAGTGAAAAAATGCCATCTGCATCACTACCGGCCAGAGGAGGGAAGATCGCTTCGGCACCGGTGGCAATCAACAGCTGGTCATAGGCTTCCAGGGTCTCGCTGTTGCTGGACAGGTCTCGCACCAGCAGACGTTGCGCTGTGGGGTCAATTGCCAGTACCTCATGACGAATCCGTACATCGATATTGAATTTTTCGCGGAACTTTTCCGGTGAACGAGCCACCAGTTTATCTGGGCTGTCGATCAGACCGGCAATGTAGTAGGGCATGCCGCAGGCCGAGTAGGAGGTGTGGGGAGAGCGTTCAAACACCACAATATCCCGTTGTGGTTGTTCGCGGCGAACCTTTGAAGCGGCACTCATACCGGCGGCATCACCGCCGATGACGATCAGGCGTTCTGTTGTCACTTTAACATGACCTCCTGCGTGGTTATGTCACTATTTGTGCAACTCTATAGTGCTTTATGCGAATACGGTAGTTATCAGGTACGCCGTGTAACCGATGTAACAGGCCAGCAGCAGCGCTCCCTCAAATCGGTTGATCCTGCCCGGCCCGCAGAATCCATAGCTGAACAGAAACAGAGCCAGGGTTAACAGCCCCATGAACAGTATATCCCTTGAAAATACAGACCGGTCAAAATCAAGCGGTTGAATGGCACCGGCAATTCCCACCACAGCAAGGGTATTGAACATATTTGAGCCGATCACGTTGCCCAGTGCGATATCATGTTCGTTTTTTCTGACAGCAATAATCGAGGATGCCAGTTCAGGAAGTGATGTCCCTAACGCCACAATGGTCAGGCCGATGATCAGGTCGCTTACACCCAGTTGCCGAGCTATGGTAACTGCACCCCAGACCAGCAGGCGGGAACTGGCGATTAACACGAAAAGACCGGTAACCAGCCAGAAAAAAGCACGCTTGATCGGCATCTGATGCTGTTCCAGCTCATCCTCTGTTTCATCTCCCAGCGCATCGCCCCGTTGCTTCAGACCGACACGGATACTCCAGCCCATCAAGCCTGCAAACAGAATAAGATGAATCCACCCGTCTAACCTTGTAAGCCGAAGGTCATACATCAACAGCAAGGCCACTATCGTTACCAGGGTTAACATCGGCAGCTCTTTACGCAGCACTTGCGAATGTACTGCTACCGGACTGATCAGGGCTGTCAGGCCAATTATCAGAGCTATGTTCGCAATATTGGAGCCATAGGCGTTTCCCAGTGCAATGCCCGGATTACCCTGCCACGAGGCAAGGGCAGAAATCACCATTTCCGGAGCAGAAGTGCCAAACCCTACGATCACCATGCCGATTAACAGCGGCGGCATACCAAAATGGCGGGCTGTCGCAGCAGCTCCCTCAACAAAACGGTCCGCGCTCCAGACAAGCAGGATCAGGCCAGTAAAAACGGCACCAAATGGAACAAGCATATCAAAGGTCATGTTTCAATATCCATTGGCAAAACAACCTTGCGGCTTACAGGTTGTTTGGCGCTGGCAGATTGGAATATCCATAAGATCTTTGCAATAGCAACACCTCCTGCTGCTGGTCACTAATCCGGTATTGCGTTGCCGTGGTTCGCTCTGTTCCGACACAGACCGGCCTGCACCAGTGCCAGTTTGCCCCAGAAGCCGGACAGGGGCGGGATACCTGCCACTGACAGGGCCAGCAGCAGGAACAGTGTTACCAGCTTACAAGGAATCTGTTGACTGTATATTCTGCTTTAATACAACCAGCTTAGCCCCAGCAGGAACTTACTTGAGTTAAGCGGTTCATTGGGGCTTGCAGTACCAGCATTGGAGATATGGTGGTAGCGGTACTCCAGGTTCAGCATGGTGGCTTGGGCCAGCGGAATCTGCACTCCAGTGCCACCTTGATAGCTGAAGTTAAGTTTAGCTCCCATAGTGGGCAGCCCCAGTCCCACATAGACCGGTCCGCCACCGGCAAATATGTAAGGTTTTAGGTGACTCAGGCTGGTAAACTTCCAGCTTCCAAGTAAGTATCCCCCCACCATTGATCTGCCCCCATGGTCCACCACCAGATGGTACGGCAGTTCCACCAGCAGTTGATGCCTGCCCTGATACCAGCTCCCTTTGCCGATCTCATCAGACAGATACCAGCCCAGACGGGCAATGGCATCCCAGGTCTGTACCTGGGTGCGGGTCTCGCCAAAGCCGCGATGGGTGATACCGTAGCCGGTCAGCAGGGACAGTTCGTAACGGGCATCTGCTGTGGTTTTTACCTGATTGTCAGCCAATGCAGAACCACTGAAAAGAGCGACAAACAGAACAGAAATAATGCCCTTTACCATTTTTGTTTCCTTTCAAACTTCAGGATGGCTGGCAGGTTTTTCAGGAAATCCAGTACGCTATGGGGGGATTGCCAGATCATCCTGGTGTAGCCCCAGTGGATCCGGCTGCGGCGGTAGAAGCGGCGGATAAATTCATTGTACAGGTCTTCAAGCTGCTGCTTGGTCATACCATGGGGGATAAAGACAAAGTTCATGCAGTTCATCAACTCCCATTCCTCAGTAAACCGGCCAAACTGCTCCAGGGTCTTGAAGACCGGCGCACCGGGGAAGGGGGTGAACTTGGTGACATTGATCTCATCCAGTGGCAGGGACAGGGCATAGTCAATGGTGCGGCGAATGGCTGCCTCATCTTCGCCCGGCAGTCCCACCATAAAGAGCCCTTTCACCCGCATCCCGGCATCTTTCACCATCTTCAGCTTGCGTCCTACTTCGTCAAGGCCGTAGAACTTGCGGTGCTGTTTCAGGATCTCCGGGTCACCGGATTCTATGCCAAAGTTCACCTGCCAGCAGCCGGAGCCTTTCAGTAGGTTCAGCAGCTCCTGATCCACATGCTCAAGACGGGCAATGCAGTTGTAGGTGACCTTCAGCCCCATCTTTTCCTTCAACTCACAAAAGTGGGCCACCCGTTTGCGGTCAAAGGTGAACAGGTCATCGTAGAAAAAGACATGCCTGATGCCGTAGTCACGCTGC
>DAIQQT010000163.1:0-6251 GCA_036786685.1 Trichlorobacter sp. | reverse complement strand
CCTGAAATATATACAGCGGCGATAACCCCGAGCGCAGTCAGCAGCAGGATACCGATCAGTCCCATTGCCGCCATGGTCATGCTCAGGCGGGTGACATTCTCAAGCAGCTCCTTTTCAGGGAAAACCACCGCCAGGGTCCAGCCGGTTGAACGGATCGGGGCGTAATACATCCAGCTTCTGACCCCCACCATGCTCTTGTACAGGATAAAGCCGGACTCCCCCTTGATCATCTTTTTGCCCAGCTCCCGCATGGCCGGGTCCTGACGTTCTTCCGCAATGCTGAAGAAGGTCTCGTTCATAACCGCATCTTTAAGGGGGTGGGCAAGCACCATCCCGTTGCGTGACAGCAGGGCGGCGTAGCCGGTCTTGAGTATTTTGACTGATGAGACCAGCTGGGTCAGAGATTCCAGCGAGATATCCGCCGTAACAATCCCCTTGAGCTGTTTCCTGCCGTTTTCAGCACCATAAAACGGCACCGAACAGGTTGACATCAGGATATTGCCTGCCCCTTCATCAAAATACGGTTCACTCCACTCCATCCTGCCCAGCTCCCGGGGGATCTGGTACCAATCCCAGTACAGGTAGGGCAGCTGCTGGTATGCCGTTTCCAGACGGCTGAAGGAGATCCCGCCTTTGTGGCGATAGAAATAGGGGGCATACAGGCGGGTTGTAGCGTTAAAGGCAAACGGTTCAAAGGCTACGGTTGAGCCGAACAGTTCAGGGTTCTGTTCCAGGGTGGTCTTGATCAGACGGTTCAGTTCCTGCTCGGAATGACGGCTGGTCTCCAGCTCACGGGCCATCCCTTGCACGATCTTGGCAACCGATACAAGTTCAGTCTCCACCCGATGCACCAACGAGCCGGCAAGATTGCGCGCATTGGACTCAAGCTCCTGTTCAAGCATCACACGGGAACGCTGGTAGTTATAGCCCAGGATCACGGCAAAGATCAGCACACTGCAGAGGGTAATCACCAGGACCAGCCTGGTGGCAATACTAGTGCGCGCCAGCATCAGACCTCCCGGTAAAACGGTTGTAGTCTGGATATGCCTTAAGCAGTCCATAGGTACGCATCGCCTGACCAACGGCCTCATATTCCTGCTGATTGAGCAGTCCATGCACCCCCTTGGCGGCTGGTGGCATGATCAGATCCCGCATCCGCTCTAGCATCCATTTCTGATGGGCACGGTTGGCAGGCAATTGCGCCCCACGCATCTGCTTGATGACAATCTCCAACGCCTCATCAGGATGCTCAAAGGCATAGCGCCACCCCTCCAGCGAGGCAGTCACAAAGGCCTTTGCCAGGGCAGGATCCTTTTTGAAGGTCTTTTCCAGGGTATAAATCCCGTCTTCAGGAAACGGTATCCCCTGTTCATTGATCCGGATAACAGACAGCTCATCCGCATCAACCCCGGAAGAAAGAATCGTATGGTACTCGTTGTACCACATGGCGGATGTCACCTCGATCCCGCCCCGCAAAAAGAGATTCACGGTATAGGACTGGGGCACCTCACGGACCTTGATCCCCTGCCTGGCAAACATGATCCGTGGGGGGAGCGACAGATCTCCTGCCCACAACCCCACTTTTCTGCCGTTCAGGTCTGTCACAGACTTGATCCCGCTGCTTTTTCTGGATATCAGCAGCAGTGAAGATCGCTGGACGATCTGTGCCAGGTTAACCAGCCTGGTACCGTTAGCGCTCTGGCGCAGGGCGGTTGTCAGCCAGAGTACGGCAAAATCAGCACCACCGTTCTTTAGCGTCTGTTCAGGTGAATAGCCCGGCCCGGCCGGAAGTATCTTCAACTCAATGCCATGCCGGGCATAGATCCCCTTTTCAAGGGCAACATAATACCCCGCAAATTGTGCCTGAGGGCTCCAGAGCGGCATCAAGGTGGCTTTTTTCAGTGGAGAAGCAGCAACAGAGGCAGCAAAGACGCTACTGTACAGCACCAGAAACAACAGACTGATCTTCACCTGCTGCAGCCTGCTTGTAGAGCATACCTGTCGTAGCAATCTCATCATGCAGCGCTCCGGTCTGGCCTGATCACCTTTTCCCGTGCCATGAGTGAACTGACTGCTGCCACGGCAAACAGTGCCGCACCGACCAGATAAACCGTGCTGAAGGCTGACAGTAACTGCGTGCGCGCAACTGACTTAAGCAGATCAGCCTGCAGCTTGCCTGACTGCTGCAGCGCTGCCAGGGTAAAAACCGTCTGGAACAGACAGACCCCAACCGTCATCCCTACCCTGCCCACCATCCGGAAACTGCCGGATACCGCCCCCTGTTTGCCCGGCGGTGCCATGCCCATGACCACGTTATTGTTGGAAGGAATAAAGGTGGCCATCACCAGCGCCAGCCCGACAAAATAGACGTAGACCGGCAGCATCCCCTCAGCAGGCAAAAAATAACTGAGGCCAAAGGAAACCAGCACCCCCAGCAGCAGCGCCGTGGTGCAGAGAATACGCGGATTGATCCGTTTGGAAAGCTGCCCGGCCAGCGGCCCCATCCCCATATAGATCAATGAGTACAGCAGAAAAACCGTGCCGGCCCGTTCCGTTGGTAGACCTTTGACGGTCATCAGGTAAAAGGGGGTGATAAAGTTATGGCCTGCCAGATAACAGAGGCAGAGGAAGTTGGCCAAGTTGCCAAAATTGAAGGCCGGTGAGCGGAACAGGCTGTAATCCAGCAAGGGATGAACAGCACGACGCTCCCAGAGGATAAAGATACCCAGACTGACCACAAACAGCACCCCGGCCCCCAGTACCGTCGGCGCCAGCCCAAGGCTGTTGAGCTTGCTGAAGCTGTAGATCAGACTGACCAGGGCCAGGGCGCTGAAGACAGAACCAACATAATCAAAGGCAGGCAAGGGCGCTTTTTCAGCAGCAGAATGATCGACCGGCAGGACCCGTCTGGCAACCAGCATAGCCGCGATCCCGATCGGAATATTGATCAAAAAAGCCCAGTGCCAGGACAGCAGGCCGGTGATCAGTCCGCCCAGCGGCGTGCCGACCGAGATCCCCAGGGCTGCTGCCGTTGCCAGGGCGCCAAAGGCTGGTCCGCGCTGCTCAGGCGGCAGGTAACGGGGCACCATGGCCGGGGTCAGGGCGTACAGAACCGAGGCACCGATCCCCTGCAGGGCACGGCTGGCCACCAGCCAGCCCAGTGTGGGAGAGACGGCACAGAAAAGGGAGCTGAGGGTAAAAACAGCATAGCCCAGCATGAACAGCCGCTTGATGCCGATCCGGTCACCCAGGGTACCGAACACCAGCAACAACGCCGTTACGGTCAGCTGGTAGGACATCACCACCCAGGAAACCGCTTCAGTACCCACATGAAAATAATCCGCAATCACCGGCAACGAGATATTCACGATGTAGGAATCAGCATTGACCATGAAAGTAGCAAAGGCGATGCTGAACAGAATCCAGATACCACGTTTTTTTGTGCTGTCATGAACTACGGTCACAGGGTTCCTTCAAGGGCGTAACGGGCCATCTGTTGCCCGTTCATCCCGGACAGCCCCATTTTTTCAACGGTCCTGCCGCTTGACCAGTAATCAACGCCATTGGCCATGCAGGCTACATTCACCATCGCCTCGATCCGCGGCACCGGTACACCGATCTGCCTGCCGATTGCCGCAATGGTGGCCAACCCGTAGGGGATATCCTCGGTAACATAGCGATGGTTCAGACTGTCCGGCGCCATCTGGACGTTATGGGCCGAGACCTGGTACATCATGTCATAGGCGCTCTCCCCCTTAACCTTGTACAGCACCTGCATGGTGTCCATAAACGAGAAGGTCTCACGGCAGAGCAGCCTGGCCACCTCCATCCGCTCCTGATCCACCGCCTCCATGATCCGCCCTACGGAAGGGGTGATATCGTAATGGGAGTTGCGATACGGCCCCATCTGCTCGATCCGGCTCATGTTCATCAGGGTGGAGATCGGGTGGATGATCAGGCCCGGCGCATCAATACTGGTCTGCAGCACCCCCATACTGGGTGATAACTGGGGGTAGAGATCAGTCAGAACCCAGAGCGCCTCGGCAGTCCGCTTTGCCGGAAGCGCAGCAAAGGGCAGTTCTTCCTTGGCTGCCTTGATGTTGACATGGCCCAGCCCCCTGGTCTTGGCAGCAAAGATAAACGAGGTGGTTTCACCGATAATGAAATCATCAGAGCGGCCAGCCTCCCGCAGCATCTTTGCAAAGACCAGGGTACCGAACTTGCCGGGGTTGAAGACCACTATCTGCCCCTTTTCGCCATGTTCTATCAGGGCCTGCATGTATGGTTCCTGGCCAAAGGCAGGCACCACCACCATCACCACCTCAGCTCCCTTCACGGCAGCCGCAATATCAGTGGTCATCATGGCCGGTTTGGCAAACCCCACCGGAGCGCCACTGGAGGTGACTCCTTCCACCATAATCCCGCCAAAGGCCATCAGTAATTGCAGGTTGGTGGCATGCTTCGGATCTGCTGCCAAACGTACCTCATGTCCTGCCAGAGTAAGATCGCCTGCCATGGCAATACCCCCGTGGCCTGCACCTAAAATTGCTACTTTCATTTGCATACCCCATGATGTCGTGTAAACTACCTGTGGCAAGTATGCCACAAGCTGGATAATTGTGAAGGTCAAACAGCAAATAAACCTGATTGACCGGCTATTTGCTTCAGGATATTCTGCGCCATTCTTACAAATTTTTTATGTATGCATGCCAGAGGCACCTTGATGGCTGAGCCAGCTGCACCTGACAACCTGATTCTTGGTCACTACCTGGCCCTGCGGCGCAGAATCACCTTCAGCGTCTCTCTGCTTCTGCTTGTCCTGGTATTACTCTCTGTCTGGCATGGTTACACCGGCTTTAAGGTTGCTGTCCGCAATGCAGAACAACAGTCAGAAAGTTATGCCAGAGCCCTGAAAGAGCATGCTGAACGGGCCTTTTCCGAAGCTGACCAGATCCTGCTTGCCAGTATCCGTGAAATGAACGGCATGGGCGGGATCATGGCTGTCAACCACCCGGCTCTGACGAAGATACTTACGTCCCACAACCATAATATCTCTCATATCTCAGCCATTACGGTTATTGATCCCAATGGCAAGGTCCGCGCCACCTCTTTTGCCAATACAACAACACTTCCCGATGCATCTGAACGGGCTTACTTCAAATACCACCGGAATCACAAAACTGATGCCCCTCTGTTAAGCCCGCCGGTACAGTCGCTTTCAAATAAGGAATGGGGGTTTATTCTCTCCCGCCGCCTGCAAACGACATCAGGCTCCTTTGCCGGAGTTGCCCTGGTCTTTTTTGATCTCCATTATTTTGAAGAACTGTACAGCTCTATTGTTGCCGGTCGTAACGGTCGTTTTACCCTGGCCACCACCGATGGCGACTATCTGGTGCTGGTACCCTCTGATCCAAAGGTTTATGCCAGTGGCAAGAAAACCGCACCGTTTTTCAGAAAATACGTTGCAGAACAGCCGATACGCACCTACCACAATAAACAGTCAAACATTGCCAAAGAATACCGGATCATCTCCTACCATCGACTGGATAACTACCCGGTGGTGGCGATCTCCTCCTTTGGCAGGGATCAAGCTATTGCTGATTGGCGCAACACCATCATTAAACAGGGGATTACCACGGCACTGCTCTGCCTGCTGGTACTTCTTCTGACCCGGCTCCTGCTTTCCCAGATCAAACAACTTGACCTTACCAACCACCTGCTTAAGCTGCAACAACAGGAACTACGCACTGCTGAAGAGGCAGCCAAGGCTGCCACCCAGGCAAAAAGCGAATTCCTGGCCAATATGAGCCATGAGATCCGTACTCCGATGAACGCCATCATCGGCCTGACCCAGCTTACCCTTGCCACCGATCTGCCGCCGTTGCAGCGTGACTATCTGGAACGGCTGAATCGCTCATCCCACAGTCTGCTGGATATCATCAATGACATCCTTGACTTCTCAAAAATTGAAGCCCGCATGCTGACCCTTGAGCAGCAGGAGTTGAACCTGCCTGCGTTGTTACAGCAAACGGTTGACCTGTTCAGCGCCACAGCCCAGGAAAAGGGGTTGCAACTTAAGCTGATACTCTCTCATGACCTTCCGCAACTCCTGATTGGAGACTCGTTACGGCTGACACAGATACTGAACAACCTGGTCAGCAATGCCATCAAGTTTACTGACCAGGGTTCGGTCACCATCAAGGTTGAACTGGCAGAACAAACCGCAAAATCCGCGGTCATACGCTTTCAGG
>DAIQQT010000162.1:0-6278 GCA_036786685.1 Trichlorobacter sp. | reverse complement strand
GGCGGACACTGCTGCGGGCCAGGGCGATCGAAAACCAGCTTTATGTTGTCTCCTGTAATGCCTGCGGCCAGATCGGCAAGCTGGATTTTTTTGGCATGAGTATGGTGATAGATCCCAAAGGTGAGGTGCTGGCCGATGCAGGAGAGACTGTTTGTGAGGTCTCTGCAATGCTGGACTGGCAGGCAATGGATGCATGGCGGGCCCAGATCCCCTGTTTTGGTGACCGGAGGCCCGAACTCTATTAACACCGTATTGTTTCTTGACGGTCTGTCTCTGAAGGACTAGGTTTAGTAATATTTTCTCAGGAGGTTCTATCCCGTGGGATTAGAAATGTTTTTTACCAGCACCGGTCTGGTGGTGAAGGGTGTGTTGCTGCTGCTGATCATGTTTTCAGTGGTTTCCTGGGCCATCATTATGTTCAAGTTTTTTCAGATCCAGAAGGCGTTCAGTGAATCTGGCCGTTTCATGGATTTTTTCTGGAAGACCAAGCGCTTTGACTCAATTGCGTCGCAGGTGGATCGTTTTGCCAGTTCGCCGCTGACCGCCCTGTTCAACGAAGGCTACAGTGAACTGAAGCAGTTGATGGAGGCAGAGGGAGCCAAGCCTGACCATGGCGGGCTGAGTACCGATCTGGGCGGGGTTGCCAATGTCACCCGTGCCCTGCGTCGAGCCACCAATCTGGAGGTCAACCGGCTGGAAAAATATACCACCTTTCTGGCAACTACCGGTTCTACCTCGCCTTTCATCGGTCTGTTCGGGACGGTCTGGGGGATCATGGTGGCCTTTGAGGGGATCGGCAAGACCGGTTCAGCCTCACTGGCGGTTGTAGCACCCGGTATTGCCGAGGCGTTGATCGCCACTGCGGTTGGTCTGGTGGCTGCGATTCCGGCGGTTATGGCCTATAACCATTTCCAGCACAAGATCCGGGTTCTGGTGAAGGAGATGGATAGTTTCTCCACTGAATTCCTGAACATCGTTCAGCGCAACATAGCCGGGAAGTAGGGGGACGCCATGGCCATGGGCGGCAATGATGATGATAGGGGTATGATGGCGCAGATTAACGTCACCCCGCTGGTTGACGTTATGCTGGTGCTGTTGGTGATTTTTATGGTGACCGCCCCGATGATGCAGCAGGGGGTGCAGGTCAATCTGCCCAAGGCGGACACCAAGGGGATGAGCGCCCAGGAAGATACGGTGATCGTTGCGGTTGACAGGAGCGGGCGAACCTTTATCAATAAGGATGAGGTGCCGGGTGGCGACCTGCGTAAGCGGTTGTCTGAGATGTTTGCTACCCGGACCAAGAAAGAGGTCTTTCTGAAGGCAGATGCCGGTGTTCCCTATGGCGAGGTGGTACGGGCCATGGCTGAGATCAAAGGTGCCGGGATTGAACGGTTGGGTATGGTAACGGAGCCGGCCCAGAAATAAGGTCTATGTATCAACTGGTAGCTCGCAAAGACACCGGCTTGGGTGTCACAACAGCACTGTCCGTCGCGTTTCACGCGGCGGCGTTTGCTTTTCTGGTCTGGTGGCAGCAACTGATGCCGAACCTGGGGCCGGTACAGACTACCTATTACGTTGATGTGGTCAACCTGCCGGTGGCCAATCCCCGTGCAGGTAGCCCGACCGATACCGGTAACGAGACAAAAACTGCTCCACCTGCTCCTGCCCCTGCCCCGCAGGCAATGACCACTCCTGCAGTACCGTCAAAAACAGCACCGGGCAAGAAGCCAACCACAGCTTCTACAGCTGAATCTGCGGCCTTTCAGGAACGGATGGCCAGGCTTGAGGGCAGGGTGGATGCACAGCGACAGTCCGCTGCCTTTGAAGAGCTGCGCAAAAAAGTTGCTGCACGGGGCAAGGTTGGTATGCCGAAGGGAAGTGGCACAGAGGCTGGCAGTGACTATACCGCCTACCTGCATTCCCGCCTGAAGGATGCCTTCCGCGATACCATCAGTTACCAGACCAAGGCTCCCTTTGTGATGGTCAGAATCACCATTGACGGTGATGGGCGCATCATCAGGACACGGATTGAAAAAAGCACTGGTGACAAGGCCTTCGAACTTTCAGTCATGCGGGCCATCACCCTGGCAGAACAGGCCATTGTGCCCCCGCCCTCTAGAACAGTGTATGAAGGGGCCTTTGTCTTTAAGCCCCAGGGAGTTACTCAGCGATGAGATTTTTTCTGCGTATGTTCCTTGTCTGTCTGCTGATGCTGGTTGCCCAGCATGATGGAGAGGCAGCCAACTATATTGAGGTCACGGCAGCGGGAAACCGTTTGCTGAAGCTGGCAGTGGTGCCGCCTCAGCCGATGGGTCCGACAATTCGTCCTGAACTGGCCAATGAGACGGCAGAGGTACATTCTTTTGATCTGACCATGTCCGGCCTGTTTGCTGCTGAACGGCGTGATGCAGCGCCGCTTGCAAATGGTCTCTCCCTGACCCCGATAGATTTTGTGCCCTGGCTGTCAGCCGGGTATGATCTGCTGATTCGTGGTGAGTATGAACTGCGTGGGCAGGAGTTGACCCTTGAGTTTCGGCTGTACGATGTGGTTGCCAAAAAACTGTTGACCTCAAAACGGTTCCTGGGGCGTGAAAAAGACCTGCGGCGCTATGCCCACAGTTTTAGCGATGAAGTCTTGCGGGCCCTGACCGGGGAAAAGGGGAGCTTTACTTCCAAGATCCTGTATGTGTCCAATCAGTCCGGCAACAAAGAGCTGTTTCTGATGGATTGGGATGGCTTTAACCCCCAGCAGCTGACCAGCAACCGTTCAATCAATATCTCGCCGGATATCTCGCCGGATGGCCGGGAGGTTATCTTTACCTCCTATAAACGGGGCAATCCAGACCTGTACAAGCGGGCCTTGTCCAGCAACCTTGAAGTGCCGGTTTCCAGCCGCTCAGGCCTGAATATTACCGGAGCCTGGTCACCCAACGGCTCCAGAATAGCCCTCTCGCTATCCAAAGATGGCAATACTGAAATCTATACAGTGGCCAAAGACGGTTCATCACCTAACCGCTTGACGGTCAGCCATGCCGCCAATGTTTCGCCGTCCTGGACTCCTGATGGAAGCAAAATCGCCTTCGTATCTGACCGGTTGGGTAAACCACAGATTTTTATCATGGATGCCAGCGGCGGCAATGTCAGGCGACTGATCACCGGCGGCTCATACAATGTTAATCCTGCCTGGTCTCCCAAGGGTGATAAACTGGCTTTTGCCCGTTCTCTCGGAGGATTCCAGATCTTTGTGGCTAATGCCGATGGCAGTGGCGAAACGCAGCTGACCTTTGAGGGGAACAATGAGCGACCACGCTGGTCTCCTGATGGGCGGCTGATCAGCTTCAGTTCCCGTCGTGGCGGGCAGGAGGCTATCTATGTCATGCGTGCTGATGGTTCCGGGCAGACCAAGGTCAGTCGAACCAAAGGGAACAGCCAGCATCCGGTTTGGACTCCACGAGTGCAATAAATATAATATCCGGTTGTTGCAAAAAGATTCAAGGGATGTATAATCCCGTTCATGCGTAGTTTTATCAGGCTCACAAGGCCGTTGAATACCGTGGTTACAAGGAGGCAGTGATGCGGAACGGATTTAAAGGGATGGTGGTGGCCCTTGGTGTTGTTGCAATGATGGCAGCAGGTTGCGCCAAGGAAGAGGTAGTCAAGAAAGACGAGCCGGTTGTTCAGCAGCAGACCGTCAAGCAGCAGGAGCCGGTTAAGCAGGTTGAACCGGTCAAGCAGGAAGAGCCGAAGCAGGAAGCTCCAAAGCAGGAAGAAGCCAGTGCTGCAAAGGCTTCCGCAGCTGTTGCCCTTGAGACGGTCTATTTTGACTTTGACAAGTCTGACCTGCGCAAGGATTCCCGTGACGTGCTTTCAAAGAACGCTGAGGCGCTCTTGAAGCAGGTTGCAGACGCAAAGATTCAGATTGCCGGTCACTGTGATGAACGTGGTTCTGATGAGTACAACCTGGCTCTGGGTGAGCGTCGCGCCAAGTCAGTTGCCAAGTACCTGATCACCCTTGGTGTTAAGGCTGACCGGATCAGCACCATCAGCTATGGCAAAGAGAAGCCTGCGGTGCAGGGAAGTGACGAGGCTGCCTGGTCTAAAAACCGTCGCGCTGAGTTCGTCATCGTTAAGTAGGCGCCCCCCCCATAGTGTGTGACAATTGAATGCACCGGTGTCCGGATTATCCCGGTGCCGGTGCATTTTTTATGAGCAGGCAGCTTGACATTTTTAAATTTAATATATATTAATTTCTATATATAAAACTGCGGGGTGGAACAATGCAGGTAAAGCAGATCATTTTAGTGGGGCTGATTTCGCTGGTAGGTGCGAACGTTCATGCCGCTGAAATTCAGCGGGTGACACTGCGTGAAGCGATTTCCCGGGGACTTGAACGGAATAACCAGGCGCGTGCAGCCGGATTTCAGGCCGCGTCAGCCAGGTCTGGCGCTATAGCCGCCTCATTACACTATCTGCCCAATGTAACCGTTGAAGAGGCATGGTCACGCTCGGATCTGCCGGTTAACACCTTTATGATGAAGCTGAACCAGGGCCGCTTCACCAATCAGGATTTTGATGCCGCCAAGCTGAACAATCCTGCGCCGGCCAGTGATTTCAGGACTTCCGTAACGGTAGAACAGCCTATTCTGGTCCCATCAGCCTGGGCAGCCCAAAAGGTAGCACAGCGTGGTGCAGAACGTCAGGAAGCGGTTGCCGAACAATCCCGTCAGCAGACCGCCTTTCAGATATTCCAGTTCTATCTGGAAGTGCAGAAGGCCCATGCTCAACTGCAGGCCGCGGTAAAGGCGCTGGACGAGGCGCGGGAAAGCAGGCGTCAGGCAACCGTCAGGACCGCAGCAGGTCTCGGCCTCAAGTCCGATGAGCTGCGGGCCGCAACCCAACTGGCTGCCATGGAACAGCAGAATATCAGTGCCGCCAATAACCTGACCCTGGCCCGGATGCAGCTGGCGCTGGCAACAGGCGGACAGCCCGGCGATGAACTGGATGTTGCGGAATCGGTACTGCTGAAGCGCCCTGAGCGGGAATTGGCCGGTCTGATCGGGCTGGCACAGCAGGAACGCCGTGATCTGCGTGCATCAGAACGGAGTAAAGAACAGGCCGACGCTGCTTTACTGCAGGCCCGTTCTGGATTTTTGCCAGCGCTGGGAGCGGTTGGTACGTGGCAGATGAATGACAAGAACAGCGCGTTCGGCAGAGACCATGATGCCTGGATGGTTGGGGTCTCACTGCGCTGGAATCTCTTTGACGGTTTCCGCACCTGGCATGGCAGCGGACAGGCCCAGGCCGCACGGTCAGCGGCCAATGAGATGCTGGAGCAGACCAGAAAAGAGGTCAGCTACCAGGTGCATGAGGCCTGGCTGCGCAGGGTAGAGGCGGAAAAACGCCGTGAAGTGGCCAGCTCTGCCGTTGCTGCCGCTGATGAGGCAACCCGGTTGCTGGCAAAGCGTTTTGACAATGCGCTGGCAACCATGGTTGAGTTGTTGGATGCCCAGAGTGCCTTGAATCAGGCCCGGGCTAATCTGGTGGAAAGTGATGCCAATCTGATGCTTGCCACCGGACGTCTGTATCATGTTGCCGGCATATTTCTAAAGGAGGTTCAGTAATGAATCGTTCATATAGCCGTATCCTTGCGTATCTTTTTGTGGTTGGTCTGACAGCAAGCGGCTGTTCAGACAGCAAACACGGCGTGGCGACAGCTCCTGTAACAGTCAGCGGCCTGACCGTAACCGCCGTTAAGGTATCAGACCTGCCAGAGACACTGGATGTGGTCGGTACTGTTCGCGCACGTACCAGCGCACTGGTTTCAGCCCGTATTTCCGGTACGGTCAGCGTACTGCATGTGCGGGAAGGAGACCGGGTACGTAAAGGCCAGGTGCTGGGGCAGCTTGATTCCAAGGAAAATCTTGCCCAGGCCACCGGTGCTGTTGCGGCGATTGACGAGGCAAAACGAGGTGTAGAAGAGGCACAGGCACGTCAGAAACTGGCAGACAGTACCTTTGGGCGCTTTAAGAAGCTGTATGAAGAACAGGCCCTGACCCGTCAGGAGTTTGATACCCGCCAGACTGAGCGGGATCTGGCTCACCAGGCAGTGGCGCGGGCAGAAGCCCGCTTGCGTCAGACCCAGGAGGCATCACGGGCTGCTGGTGCCATGGCCGATTATACCAGAATTGTGGCACCGATCTCCGGTGTTATCGTGGCAAAACAGGCGGATCTTGGCTCTACGGTCTTTCCTGGTCAGCCGCTGATGACCATAGATGATG
>DAIQQT010000161.1:0-6291 GCA_036786685.1 Trichlorobacter sp. | reverse complement strand
ACCGCTATGATCCGGTTTACCTGGGTAACTATGCCAACCTGTATATCCTGGATGCCATCAAACGGATTCCCGGCGCCAACCTTTCTTCCATGTTTCCCCTGCCGGATGTGGCGATGCGGATCTGGCTCAAGCCTGATCGCCTGGCCCAGCTGGGGCTGACAGCCCAGGATATTGCCACTGCCATCCAGCAGCAGAACAAGGCCTTTGGTGTCGGTTCCATCGGCCAGTCGCCTTCGCCCAGGGGAACCCAACAGACCTTTGTGGTCACCACCAAGGGGATGCTGTCTGACCCTGCCGAGTTTGAGAACATTATTATCCGTGCCGCGTCGGCAGGTTCTGCACTGGTACGGCTGAAGGATGTGGCCCGTGCCGAGCTGGGGGGCAAGGATTACTCGGTCACCACCAAGGTCAACGGTAAAAAATCAGTTGCCATTGTGGTCTATCAGCAGCCCGGCGCCAATGCCATTGAGACCTCCAAACAGATCAACAAGCTGCTGGCAGGCCTGAAAAAGAGCTTCCCCCAGGGGATGGAGTACAAGGTGGTGCTGGATACCAGTGAGTTTACCGCTGCCTCCATTGAAAAAGTGGTGCATACCTTCTTTGAGGCGGTGGTGCTGGTGGTGCTGGTGGTGTTTCTGTTTCTGCAGAGTTTCCGGGCCACCTTTATTCCTATCCTGGCGGTGCCGATTGCCATTGTCGGTACCTATATGGGGATACTTGCCCTGGGATTCTCCACCAATATGCTGACCCTGTTCGGCATGATCCTGGCCATCGGCCTGGTGGTGGACGATGCCATCATTGTGGTGGAAAACGTTGAACATAACATGGCCACCCATGGCATGACCCCGATGGAGGCTGCCAAAAAGGCGATGTCAGAACTGACCGGCGCCTTGATCGCCATTGTACTGGTGCTGGGGTCGGTCTTTCTGCCGGTAGCCTTTCTGGGGGGGATGACCGGTACGCTCTACAAGCAGTTTGCGGTTACCATCGCCATCTCCATGGTACTGTCCGGCGTGGTGGCGCTGACCCTTTCACCAGCCCTGGCTGCACGGATTCTGAAGCCGGGGCATGGTGAGAAAAAAGGCTTCTTCAAGTGGTTTGAAGATCGCTTTAATCGCCTGACCGAACTGTACACCAGCGGGGTACGCTGGCTGATCAATCACCGCAGCATCGGCCTGGGGCTGTTCTGTGGTGTGCTGGCGTTGGTACTGCTGCTGTTCAGGATTGTTCCGGGCAGTTTTGTGCCGGAGGAGGATCAGGGCTATCTGTTTGTAGGCACCATGATGCCTGATGCCAGCAGCCTTGAACGGACCACGGCGGTCAGTGACCGGGCAGTGCAGTTTGCCCAGACCAACAAGGCCATGGGGGACATCACCCAGATTAACGGCTACAGCCTGATTGACGGCAGCGTCAAGGACAATGCCGGTCTGCTGTTTGCTGCACTTAAACCGTATAGTGAGCGGGAGGGGAAGGGGACTGACGCCGCAAGTGTGCAAAAGGATCTTGGCCGCAAGCTGCATGGTGTCAAAGAAGGGGTGGTCTTTCCGATCAATCCACCCTCCATTCCCGGTCTGGGTAGTACCGGCGGTTTTGAGTTCTATATCCAGAGCAAGGGGGGCGGCTCTCCCCAGGAACTGGAGAAAATCACCAGGCAGTTTGTTGCCGAGACCCGTAAGCGTAAAGAACTGTCCGGTGTCTCCACTACCTTCTCTGCCAGCCAGCAGCAGCTCTATCTTGATGTTAACCGGGCACAGGCAGAATTGCTGGGTGTGCCGGTATCCACGGTCTTTGAGACCCTGCAGTCATACTTCGGTTCTGCCTACGTGGGTCAGTTTCTGCAGTACGGCCGGATCTGGCAGGTTATCCAGCAGTCTGAACCTGACTACCGCGATAAACCCAATGACCTGACCCAGATCTATGTCCGTTCAAGCGGTGGCAGTATGATCCCGCTTTCCGCCATGGCAACCATCAGATATGTGGCTGGTCCCAGCCTGTTGCCCCGCTTTAACGGCTTCCCGGCCTCCAAGCTGAACGGCAGCCAGGCCTCTGGTTACAGCTCCGGTCAGGCCATCAGCGCCATGGAGGAGGTGGCCGGGAAGGTGCTGCCGGAGGGCTATGGCTATTCCTGGTCAGGTCAGGCCTTTGAAGAGAAAAAGGCCGGTAATACCTCAACCATGGCCTTTGCCTTTGGTCTGATCATGGTCTTCCTGATTCTGGCTGCACAGTATGAGAAATGGTCCCTGCCGGTGGGGGTGGTGCTTTCGGTCCCCTTTGCCCTTTGCGGTGCCCTGCTGTTTACCTGGGTACGTGGCCTGGAAAACGATGTCTACTTTCAGGTCGGCCTGGTAACCCTGGTAGGGCTGTCCGCTAAAAACGCCATCCTGATCATCGAGTTTGCGGCAGATAACCTCAAAAAGGGGATGACACCGGCAGAGGCGGCCATTGAAGCTGCCCGGCTGCGTCTGCGCCCGATTGTGATGACCTCCCTGGCCTTTATTCTGGGTTGTGTGCCGATGGCAACTGCATCAGGTGCCGGTGCCAACAGTCTGCGTGCCATCGGTACCGGTGTGATCGGCGGTATGCTGGCCTCCACCCTGGTGGCTTCCTTCTTTGTACCGCTCTTCTTTGTGCTGCTTGAATCAGCCAGCGGTATCTTCAGCCGTAAAAAGGGTGTCAAGGCCCTGCAGGAAGGGGGCAACGGCCATGCGTAACTTCATGTTTGTTGCAGTGCTGCTGGTGATGTGCGGCTGCAGTGTGGGGCCTGATTATGTCCGTCCAGATGTAAAGGCGCCCGACCAATGGAATGTGGAGTACAAGGCGGCTGCTGACCTGGCCAATACCCAGTGGTGGAAGCTGTTTGGCGATAAGGTGCTGGATGATCTGATTGAGACCGCAGTGCGGGGCAACCTTGATCTGAAGAGCGCCACGGCAAAGGTGGATCAGTATCTGGGGGTGCTGGATACCACCCGTTCCCAGTACTTCCCGCAGATATCAGCCGGGTTTGAGCCCGGTGCCACCCATGGCGGCGGCAGAACCACCCAGAGCTATCAGGCCACGGTGAACGCCACCTGGGAGCTGGACCTGTGGGGCAAGATCAGGCGTTCCAGCGAGGCAGCCCAGGCCCAGATTGTGGGTAGCGAGGCAGGCCGCCGGGCGGTGATAATGAGTGTGGTATCCAATGTGGCCAGCGGCTACATCACCCTGCGGGGGATGGATCGTCAGCTGGAAATAGCACGTGACACGGAAAAGGCCTATGCCGAGAGCCTGAAACTGTTCCGGCTGCGTTTCAAGCATGGCGCTATTTCCGGGCTTGAACTTGCCCAGGCTGAATCCAACTATGAGGCGGCCCGTCAGGCCATACCCAGCTATGAATCGCTGGTGCGCCAGCAGGAGAATCTGATCTCGCTGCTGCTGGGGCGTGCGCCCGGCCCGATTCCCCGGGGCAAGACCATTGATGAGCTGGTCCCGCCCGGTATCCCGTCAGGTCTGCCGTCTCAGCTGTTGGAACGGCGTCCTGACATCATCCAGGCTGAGCAGAACCTGATTGCTGCCAATGCCGAGATCGGTGTTGCCAAGGCAGCCTATTTCCCCAAGATCTCCCTGACCGGTGCCCTGGGGGTATCCAGCGGCGACATCAGCAAGCTGTTTGTGCCGGGGGCCGGCATCTGGTCTGCCGGTGCCCAACTGGCCCAGCCACTCTTCAATTTTGGACAGACCGCCGGACAGGTTAAACAGGCCGAGGCCCAGCAGCAGCAGGCCATGTATCAGTACCAGCAGACGATTTTGACCGCCTTCAGAGAAGTGGAGGACGCCCTGATCAAGACCACCAAGGGCAGGGAGCAGTTTGAGGCCCAGCAACGACAGGTCGTCTCGCTTAGTGATTATGATCGTCTGGCCCGGCTGCAGTTTGAGGCTGGCACCTCCAGCTATCTGCAGGTGCTGGATGCTGACCGGTCGCTGTTTACCGGCAAGCTGGACAAGACCAAGACTCACTATGACCTGCTGGTGTCGTTGATCTCCGTCTATAAGGCCATGGGGGGCGGCTGGGTGGCTGAGGCGGATAAACTGCAGGAGCAACAGAAGAAGTGAATCATTCCAAGCCGCGTTCAAGCTGACACCTTACCACCCCTGGCCCCTCCTAAAATAGGAGGGGGAATTAACTCCCCTCCTTACTAAGGAGGGGTTGGGGGTGGTTGGATTTGGTGTCCATTTGATAGCTAAAGTGATCAGATCCTCAGCAGGTCCAGCTGAAAGGTGTCCTTGAGTATCTGCAGCATCAGATTGACCGACTTTAGAGCTGTGCGGAGCTGGTCCTGCTCCCGGTTGCTGAGCAGGGTTGGATCACAATAGTTGTCCGGTGTCTTTCCGGCTGCAACGGCATCAAGCTGCACCATCAGGCGTAGCCGTACCAGCAGGCTGAACGCCTCTTCAATGCTGTTCAGGTCGTCCGCTGAAATCTGGCTGTCCTGCCGTAACCACCCCAGTTTATCCCAGGTTGTGCCTCCCATGCTGTGGTGCTGTAAGGCCAAAAGACTCACTCCCTGGGTCAGGGCGAAAATCCCTCCTTTTTTCAGGTCCAGACTGCCCTTGTGCTCACCTCTTTGTTCAAGCTTGAACCTGCCGAACATCCCTATCGGGGGACTAAACTGTACGATGTTGTGGGCCATGTAGGAAAAGAACAGGGAATGGTTGTGGCTGGTGGCGATGATATGTTCCCGCAACCTTTTTTCCAGTGACAGGTTGCCGTGGATAACCCGCAGGTCCTGAAACATGCCGAACTTGACCATGTTCTTCAGCGTCGGGGTGCCGATCCAGCGGGCTATGATTCTCTGCCAGGTGGAGATACTGTGGCACCATTGGCGATTGCTGGCCATGATGCCGCCCGGACAGCGGGGCACGCCGATAAACTCCAGCCGTTCAACCACCCGACTGGCAAACTGTTTGATCTGCTTCAGTTCCTCTGCTGATACCGAATCACTGTAGACAATGGCGTTGTCTTGATCGGTCCGCAGGGTCTGTTCTCCGCGCCCTTCGCTTCCCATGACCAGAAAGGCTGCCGAACGTGGCAGCCGGACACCTTCAAGACGCTCCAGCAAGGTGATTACCTGCAGGGTCATCAGGTCGTTAAAATGCGATATCAGAGAAATCAGGCTCTGGGTATCGGCACCGGCCTTGACCACAAACTGCAACAACTCAATGATCCGTGCCCCGGTCCCCTGCAACTGCTCAAAGCTGTCTGCTGCTTCAATTTCCTGTGACAGGTAGAGGGGGCAACGGCTTTGAATCCTGAGCAGATCACTGTTGGTGATGACGCCGGCCAGGCTGCCGTCATCATTGACCACCACCAGACGGTGGATGTTATAGCGGGCCATCTTGAAGATGGCTTTAAAGAGATAGTCGTGCCGCCTGATGGTGATCAGGTTGGTTTGCATCAGATCCTGCACGGTACGTGATGGCAGTGCATGGTAGTCGGTGGCAACACAATTCCGCAGATCCCGCAGTGAAACAATACCCACCGGCTTTTCATCTTCAACCACCACAATGCCCGATATGTTGTGCTGCTGCATCAGGCCGGCCATTTCGATCAGCCCGGTCTGGGGCGGGCAGGTGATCGGCGTACGGGTACAGAGCTGGTCCACCTCAATAAAGTAGAACGTATCCTGATTGATCAAGCTGTCCGCCATGGGGCGCCTCCCGCTGCATAAACACCGGTTTGTACTGTTGCGATATGCTCTTTTGTTGTTCTTGAAACAAGAGTGTAACGGCTGTTTACCATAAAATTTAAACAGCATTATATTTTTTTTGAATACAGCTTCGATAAACAGGGGTGGAACTGATTTTTGCCAGGGTATGTATTTTTTTAAGTAATTGATATTATTTGTATAAAATATGTTTTATTTTTTTTGTAAAAATACTGTTGACAATTATAGAACATAATATTAAATGACTGCAAAACTATGCTGTCCGTTAAAGTTAAAACAAAATTTTATTTATTCGATTTGGAGATGGCATGGACAGGGACAACAGAGCATATTCGCTGCAAGTAGTAATCAAGGCAATAGACCTGCTTGAAGCCCTTGCATCTGATGATCGGGCCACAACGGTACCCCAGTTGGCCAAGGTACTGAAGATGCACCGTAAGAAGGTGATCTCCCTGTTGGATACCCTGGAGGAAAAGGGGCTGGTGGTGCGGGATGAGCAGTTGGGCACCTACAGTCTGGGGTTGCACTCCTACAGCATGGCCCAGCGGATCCTGAAAAATGCCAACCTGATCAGAATCGTGCATCCGGT
>DAIQQT010000160.1:0-6299 GCA_036786685.1 Trichlorobacter sp. | reverse complement strand
ATTATGGCCGGTGATATTGAAGAGATCACCGATTCGTTACGTACGTTCTACCAGATGGAAGCACTGAAGGCTCAATCAGAGGGAGCATAGCTCCCCCATGTCTGCTGAGACAGAAATCTGGACGACTCTTAAGGTCCTGACCTGGACGGTCGGTTACCTGACTGAAAAAGGGGTGGAGAATGCCCGCCGTGAGGCTGAGTGGCTGCTGTGTGAGGCCACCGGTCTGGACCGGATGGGGCTCTATCTCAATTTTGACAAGCCGCTGCAGGATGACGAACTGGCCGCCTATCGTAGTATGGTAGCCCGCCGTGGCAAGCGTGAGCCGTTGCAGCATATCCTGGGCAGCCAGGAGTTTGATGGGCATGAGTTTATTGTTTCCAGAGATGTCCTGATTCCCCGCTATGATACGGAAACCCTGCTGGAAGAGGCGCTTCGGCAGGCTCCCACAGCCCGCACGGTGCTGGATATCGGCACCGGTTCCGGCTGTATTGCCATCTCACTGGCCCTTCGTCTGCCCCATGCCGCAATAACCGCCGTTGACCTCTCCCCCGATGCCTTGTCCATTGCCCGCCGCAATGCCGAGCAGAATAACGCCCAGATAGAGTTCCTGCTGGGTTCGTTTTTTCAGCCGGTTGTTGGACGCCGTTTTGACCTGATTGTCTCAAATCCCCCTTACATTACCCATGCTGATCTGGCGACACTGCAGCCGGAAGTGCGTGATTTTGAACCCCGGCTTGCCCTGGATGGTGGTCCTGATGGTCTGGATGCCTATCGGGTACTGGCTGCTGAGGCACCTCGCCACCTTGAACCAAACGGCTGGCTGTTGATGGAGATCGGGGCCGGTCAGGACAAAGATGTGGCAGGGCTGCTTGCTGATGCCGGTTTTGATGCTATCGTAACGGTACCGGACAGCGCCGGTATCCTCAGGGTCGTGGGAGGGCAGTGGCATGCAGTATGATCAGGCAGTAAAGGTGCTTGAGGAGGCTGATTGTCTGGCGGACCAGGCAACGGTTGAGACCGCCATTGGTCGGATGGCCGCTGCAATTACAGCCAGCATCGGCAAAAAGAATCCTCTGGTCTTCTGCGTCATGAACGGCGGCCTGATCTTTTGCGGCCAGCTGTTGACCAAACTTCTGTTTCCCCTTGAGGTGGGCTACCTGCATGCCACCCGCTATGGCCGTGAAACCACCGGCGGCGACCTTGAATGGAAGGCCCTGTTTCAGGCCGATGTTGAGGGACGTACCGTGCTGTTGGTGGATGATATCCTGGACGAAGGGGTAACCCTGCTGGCCCTGGTTGATGCCTGTCGCAGTCGTGGTGCCACGGAAGTCCTGACGGCGGTACTGGTGGACAAGCAGCATGACCGCAAGGCCTGCCCCGGTTATCAGGCTGACTTTACCGGCCTTGCAATAGCTGACCGGTTTGTCTTTGGCTATGGTCTGGACTATGACGGTATATGGCGTAATGCACCGGGTATTTACGCTGTTAAGGGGTTGTAATTCCAAATCCGCATTCACACTGACACCTTACCACCCCTGGCCCCTCCTAAAATAGGAGGGGGGATAAGCTCCCCTCTTTGCCAAGGGGGGGGGGGTCTTGCCAACTTGACCGGCGAAGTGAATAACAAGGCCTTACAGGATTAAGCTCTTTTTTAGAGGCTGCCATGAAACAGTTCTTCCAATTTGAGCAGTTCAACACCTCCTACCGCCAGGAAACCCTGGCCGGCTTCACCACCTTCCTGACCATGGCCTATATCATGGTGGTCAACCCTTCCATCCTTGCTGTGGCTGGAATTCCCAAGGATGCCCAGGTGACAGCCACCATCCTGGCTGCGGTAATCGGCTGTCTGATGATGGCCTTCTGGGCCAAACGGCCCTTTGCCATTGCCCCTTACATGGGAGAAAACGCCTTTATCGCCTTTGTGGTGGTGAAGGGGATGGGCTATTCCTGGCAGGTGGCGCTGGGGGCGGTCTTCTGGGCCGGACTGGCCTTTGTCCTGCTGACCGTTCTGAAGGTGCGTTCATGGCTGGCAGAGTCAATCCCGATCACACTCAAGGCCTCCTTTGCGGTGGGGATTGGACTGTTTCTGGCCTTTATCGGCCTGAATGAGACCGGGTTGGTGGTGCTGGGGGTGCCCGGTGCACCGGTCCGGCTGGGCAACATTGCCCAGAGTTCAGTGCTGCTGGCGGCGGCAGGCTTTCTGCTGACCGTGGTGCTGATGGCGAGAAAAGTAAACGGCGCGCTGCTGTACGGCATTGTGGCGACAACCCTTGGTTCTGTGGCGTTGGGGCTTACGAAACTGCCGTCATCGCTGGTCAGTCTGCCACCTTCGCTTGAGCCAATCTTCCTGAAGCTGGATATTGCCGGAACCCTGCAGCCCGGTGTCTTCCCGGTGGTGCTGGTGATCTTTATGATGGCCTTTCTTGACACCATCGGCACACTGATCGGGCTTTCCATGCGGGCTGATCTGCTGGATGCAAACGGCAATCTGCCGGAGATTGAGCGGCCGATGCTGGCCGATGCCGTGGCAACTACCCTTGCACCGCTTTTGGGAACCAGCACCACAGGCGCCTATATCGAGTCAGCTGCGGGGATTGCCGCCGGAGGTCGCACCGGTTTTACTTCGCTGGTGGTGGCGGTACTGTTTGGCCTGTCGCTCTTTTTTGCACCGCTCTTTACCATGGTCCCCGGCTATGCTGCCGGGATCGCCCTGGTGGTGATCGGCTCTCTGATGATCCAGTCGATTACCCGGCTTGATTTTGACGACTTTACCGAGCTGATTCCGGCCTTCCTGACCATCTCCCTGATGATCTTCACCTTTAATATCGGAGTAGGGATGACGGTTGGCCTGTTTTCCTATCCGCTGATCAAACTTTGCACCGGACGTGCCAGGGAGGTTTCCGGCGGTATGTGGGTGCTGGCGGCGTTGTCGCTGACCTTCTTCATCTTTATGCCGAAAGGGTAGGCCAATTCCATTTCAGGGCGCAATCGTCGTTGGCTCGTCTTCGCCTCCTTAACGTACTGGGTGTACGCCTGCGTCGCCGAACTCCTCGCCGCCTTGATATCATCCTTGAACTGGAATTGGCTGTTATTATTCCGTTGATTTGCGTCTGGTAATCAGTCGTACCTGGCGCTCATGGAACCAGTAGTACCAGACCCAGTTCAGTAGTACCACAATCCGGTTACGGAAACCGATCAGGTAGTAGACATGCAGCAGCAGCCAGGCCAGCCAGGCCGGGTAGCCCTTCAGGCTTAATCCAAAGCCGGTGGCAACGGCGGTATTGCGGCCAATGGTGGCCATGCTGCCCTTGTCGCGGTAGTGGAAGGGCTCGGGCACTTCGCCCTGCTCTCTGGCCAGAACAGCCGCACCGGCATAGGCACCCATCTGCATCGCCACCGGTGCCACCATCGGCAGGATCTTGCCGTCCTGCTCCAGCCAGGCCATATCACCCACCACATAGACCTCCGGGTGATCAGCCAGGGTCAGGTCCGGCTGGACCGGAATTCTGCCGCCACCGGCATGGGGAACCGCCAGGGCTGCAGCCAGCGGGGCTGCCTTGACACCGGCTGACCAGATCAGGGTATGGGCCGGTATGACGGCACCGTCGTGCAGCACCACCCGTGTGTCATCCGCATCAACCACCTGGGCGTTCAGCAATACCTCAACACACATGCTGCGCAGCTTCTGCAGGGTGTACATCCCCAACTCCTGGGGCATGGCTGCCAACAGGCGATCGGTAGCCTCCACCAGCACCACCCGGGCGGTATGAATGCCCAGCTCAGGGTAGTCTTTGGCCAGAACATAGGTAACCAGCTCAATCAGGGCACCGGCAAATTCCACGCCGGTTGGCCCGCCACCCACAATCACAAAGGTCATCAAGGCCCGTTTGCGGGCCGGGTCCGGTTCAATCACCGCTTGCTCAAAGCAGTTCAGGATCTGGTTGCGCAGTACCTCTGCATCCTCAAGCTCTTTCAGGTCGTAGGAGTGCTGCTGTACCGTGGTGAGACCGAAGAAGTTGGTGGCACTGCCGGCGCCGATGATCAGGTAATCATAGCTTACCGGGCCGGTGGTGGTCTGCACCTCTCTTGCGTTAAAATCAACGCCGGTTACTTCCGTGAGGTGGAAGCGGACATTGGGCCATTGCCGGGCCATGGCGCGGATGGAGTAGGCGATTGATTCCTGTTCAAGACCGGCACTGGCCACCTGATAGAGCAGAGGCTGAAACAGGTGATAGTTGTTGCGGTCAATCAGCAGCACATCAAGCCCGCTGCCTGCCAGGGCCCGGGCTGCCCGGACGCCGCCAAATCCCATCCCGATGACAACTACCCGCTTTGTTTGCATAGAAATTTCCTTTCGTTGTTCAGCTCCTTTTACCATATCGTGGTGGTCAGGCAAGTATTAAAAGAGACAGTATTGGTCTCTTTTTTGTTTTTTTGATACAAGTCAATGTGTAAGGTCACTGATCCGGTTAAGGTGATACCAGATCATAGGAGGAGGACGCCATGAGCGCACACCTGATACAGAAGGATATGACCATAAAAGAACTGCTGGAACAGCATCCGGAAACACTGGAGGTGCTGGTTGCCAACGGGTTTGAGAACCTGAGAGACCCCAAGGTGCTGGCCGGTGTTGGTAGTTTTTTGAAGCTGGAGCGGGCAGCCCTGACCAAAAACTATGACCTGGATAATTTTCTGGGGCTCTTGCAGCAGAAGGTTGATGAAAAGAGCAATCAGGTGGATGTCACCATGAAGCAGACCCAGCAGGAGCAGAGCGAGATCACCATCTCCGGCCTGTTGCCCTGCCCGGTACGGCTGCCGCTGCTGGAGGGCTTTGACCGCTTTATCGAGCAGTACACCAAGGAGAGCGGTACCACCGTCAGCTACAAGTTTGAGGCTGCTTCGCTGGGTTCCGAGTGGATGGAGGAACATATCCAGAAGGTTACCGAGGCTGATCAGCTACCGGATATCTTTGTCTCAGCCGGATTTGAGACCTTCTTTGATCCGGCCCATATTGGCAGGTTCAAGGAGCAGGGGCTGTTTGCCGACCTGACCAGAGGGCCGATCAATACCAGTTTTGACGGCCTGGAGCTGAAGGACCCCAAAGGGCATTATGGCCTGATTTCAGTGGTGCCGTCTGCCTTCATGGTCAACCATGATGAGCTGGGCGATCTGCCGGTACCCCGCACCTGGGCCGATATCCTGGAGCCTGCCTTTGAGCAGAAGGTAGCCCTGCCGGTGGGTGACTTTGATCTGTTTAACGCGATTCTGCTGACCATCCACAAGATGTACGGCGATGACGGTGTAAAGAAGCTGGGGCGCTGCATGCTCAAGTCGATGCATCCGGCCCAGATGATCAAGAATGCCCAGCGGGTGGCGGAAGAAAAGCCGCCGGTGACGATCATTCCCTATTTCTTCAGCCGGATGGCCGGCATGGTCAAGAGTCTGGAGATTGTCTGGCCTGAGGATGGCGCCATTATCAGCCCGATCTTCATGCTGGCCAAAAAAGAAAAGCAAGCCAAGCTGCAGCCGATTGCCGACTTCCTCTACAGCAAAGAGGTGGGGGAGATCCTGACCAACAAAGGGCTGTTCCCGGCCTTGAATCCAGCAGTAGAGAACCAGCTGCCGGAGCAGCACCCCTGGCAGTGGGTCGGCTGGGACTACCTTTACAGCCATGATATCGCCGCACAGATTCGTTATACCGTGGGGCTGTTTGAAGAAGCGATGAACACAACAGAATGAGATAAAAAGCAACCCCCCTCAATCCCCCCTTGTCAGGGGGGAAGTTACAAAGCTTAAGCTCCTCCCCTGATAAGGGGAGGCTGGGAGGGGTTCAAGGAGAACAATCATGCATTTTCTAACCGTATCCGGCCCGCCATCATCCGGCAAGACCTCGGTCATCCTGCGGGTAATCGAGGCGCTGCAGGCAAAGCAGAAGAAGATCGGGGTGGTCAAATATGACTGCCTGATGACGGAAGATGATCTGCGCTATGCCAAGAAGGGGGTGCTGGTCAAGAAGGGACTCTCAGGCTCCCAGTGCCCGGATCACTACTTCGTCAGCAACATCGAAGCCTGCGTCAAATGGGGTGTTGAGAATGAGTGTGATTTCCTGATCAGTGAATCAGCCGGTCTCTGTAACCGCTGTTCTCCCCACATCAAGGATATCACGGCGGTCTGCGTGATCGACAACTTAAGCGGCATCAATACCCCGCGTAAGATCGGACCGATGTTGAAATCAGCCGATATTGTGGTGATCACCAAGGGAGATATCGTCTCCCAGGCCGAGCGGGAGGTGTTTGCCT
>DAIQQT010000159.1:0-6367 GCA_036786685.1 Trichlorobacter sp. | reverse complement strand
CACCCCCGGCGGTTGCGCGATACTTTTTGAACAGCTCCGGGTTTTTGAACGGCTGAATGATCTTCATCCGGGCAGTCTTTTTCAATTCATCCATGCCACCCACATCAGCAAAGGTAATGGTTCTGTCACCAGGCAGCAGCGGGGTAAAGTCAGACAGTTCCTCCAGTCGGTCGGCATTGCGCTGTTTCAGGCGGATGCGGGGCTTGATACCATGACGTTCAAACAGCGCCAACATCGGTTCAGGATCATAGCCGGGCAGTTTTTCCAGCAGGTCAGACAGCGCATCCTCGGCCTCTTCTGCCCGGTCATCCTCAAGCAAGGCACGGATCAGGGCCGGGTAGAGCTTAAGCAGCGTGGCGTCGGAAAGATCCCGTGCCGTGGTGAGCGCGTCAAGGTAGCTGATGGCCTCTTCCGGCTTGCCGGATTCCAGCAGGGCAATGCCTAACTCCAGCAGCAGCCAATCTTCCGGCAGCTGGCTCAACGGTTCCAGCACGGCGCAGACATCGCTCCAGCGTCCGGCTTCGGCAAGTTTGGTCGCATACAGGCGGGCAAGATCACGGTTGTCCGGGGTGGCGCTGTAGGCTGCTTTTAACAGGGTCAGTTCATCCATATCATCTCCTTAGCACTGTTAGACGGACAGATAACAGAAACGGTATAAAAAAGAAACCACGCCGGAGCAGAGCCAAGGGGATAACCTTTTGGATAAAAGCAAAACAGCTCTGTGGGGTGTTTTACAAAAAAAATCTGCCCGTTTGACGAACTGTCCGTCAAAGGTATATAACAGCCGTCAGCTTTGGCGGAACCACACAGCACAGGAGGAAACAAAATGAAGAAACTTGTTGCAGCAACCGTACTTTGTCTTATGGTAGCAGGCAGCGCCTTTGCCGGGGTAAGAGAAATCAAGGACAGCGGCGACCGCACCTCGTACCGTAAACTGACCGTCTATCAGGTAACCTGCACCAACGGCAACAGCTACCGTGTGCATCAGGATACCTCATCCGGCAGTTGGACCACCTCCGGCTCAACCACCACCCATCCCAACACCAGCAACAAATCGATCCAGTTTATCGCAGACCTGCTCTGCAACTAACCTGAAAACAGGAGGAATAAACCGATGAACAGAGTAAAGAAAATGGTGGTTTCACTGGTAGCAGCAGCGCTTTTAACCGGCAGTCTGGCATCACTGGCAGTGGCAGGTGAGCAGAAGTGGGCCTGCAGCCGCTATTACAATGGCGAGTGGACCGGCTGGGTATCTATCTGGGCCTCTTCCCATGATGAAGCACTGGCCAAGGCCCGTGAGTTTTACAAGAACTACACATATACCTCTTTAAAATGCGAATAGTAGCCTTAAACAGGGGGCGGCAATTAAGCCGCCCTTTTTGTAGAATCTTTATACCGGAGTGAACACCATGAACAGAACCGCAGCATACATTGGCGCAGCGCTGCTGGCCGTTGCCCTGGGCACTGGCCAGGCAGAGGCAGCGCCCAAGAAAAAGGCAGCAACCTCTTCATCCTCAGCGTCAGTCAAGCCCATTGCCAGCTTTACCAACTCCATCGGTATGGTGTTTGTCAAAGTACCTGCTGGCAGCTTTACTATGGGCACAGAAGTAAACTGCCAAAAGCCTGATGCCTTTTCAAGCAGCGCTGCCTATGACAACTGTATGGCCTCAATCCGTGAAGACGAAACCCCGGCCCGCACTGTCACCATAAGCAACGATTTCTGGATCGGACAGTTTGAGGTGACCCAGGCCCAGTGGTACGCAGTAATGGGCAACAACCCTTCGGAATTCAAGTCTGACAAGGTAGGTGAAGACAGCCGCAACTTCCCGGTGGAAAACGTCAGTTGGGAAGATGTGCAGCAGTTCATCAGCCGTCTGGAGCAGCAAGATGGCAAAAAATACCGTCTGCCCACTGAGGCGGAATGGGAATACGCCTGCAAGAGCGGCGGAAAAGACCAGAAATACTGCGGCGGCAATGATGTTGACGCAGTGGCCTGGTATTATGACAACAGTGGCAAGCGTACCCACCGGGTAGGCACCAAGCGTCCTAACGGCCTGGGTATTTATGATATGTCCGGCAATGTGTATGAATGGTGCAATGACTGGTATCACAAAACCTACTACCAGTGGGGTAAAACCACCGACCCAGGTGGTGTTGATTCGGGCGGGAGCCGCGTCTATCGCGGCGGAAGCTGGTCCGGCGGTGCCGACATCGCACGGGCAGCCTTCCGCGACGGCAGTAGCCCCGGCTATCGACTCTACAACATAGGCTTCCGGCTTTTGTCCCCGTAATCCCGGTGAAATGTTCACCGGGATTGTTCAGCATGGTGAGCAAATCCCCCCCGACCCCCCTTTGTCAAGGGGGGAGGTAAGCGGCGCAAGGCCGGTGCAGGCAACAAAAGGGTGGAGCGGAGCGTAACCCTGAAGCTTGCCGAAACCGTGCCTGAAGCCGGGTGGTTTTTTTGTATGAGGGGGCGCAAGCCCCCTTTTTCTCTCAGGATCGTACCGGCACCATCTTTACCGCAGGGGCGTTTTGCTTTGACCTGCGGATAAACTTTTCATCAAAGGTATACAGACAGCTTGAACCTTCGGCTGAGGCCAAATGAAGCGCATCGGCAAAATCAAGACCGGCTGCGTAGCCGTCAATCGCTGCAGCCACCTGGACAGATGCTTCTACCGTTACCATGGGCAGCCCTGCAATCTGTAACAGAGCCTGTCTGATTACTTCCGGCTTCAGCTCGTATGCTGCCCGTAGCACCCACTCTAGCTCAAGCAATACCGTCTTTGGCACAAACACCGCTTCTGCCTGTTCAAGCAGTTTCATGGCACGCCGTGCCTGCAGGTGATCGTCATTGGTGACGTAGCGTACCCATACGTTGGTATCAAGGGAGATCATGGTGTAGACTCCCCCTGCCAAAACCGTTTCAGCTCTGCATCGACACTCCGGCTTATATCCTCAAGGCTCTTCGGTGCCCCCTGATAGTTAGTGCAGCCCAGGCCGTGCTGCAGATCAGTTTCAGGAAAACCGCTGACCGGCTTCAACAGAATACCTGCCTGTGTCTCTTCAATCTGAAACCGGGTGCCGGCCTTCCAAAGGTGACTTTCCCGCACTGCCTTGGGAATGATGATTTGCCCCTTGCTTGATAACCGTGTGATTTCCATGGTTCAATTCCTTTGGTAAGATTTGGTAAGATTATTATAGCACGGGTTCTACTGAAGCCAACTCTTTTTTGTGCCGTTATTTACACTCTGTCCGTCTAACCTATCAGATGCAATCAAACCAGACCAGGGCACAACCATGAGCATCTTTTATCGGCATGGTGCTTGTCTCCAACATCAAGCAGCAGGTAGCTATGGTGCCAACTAAGCAGGGGGGGGCGGGTGCCGGACTGCAGGTGGAGGACTGGCTGGAGTAGCAGTACAAAAACGAGCCAGTGGGTGTGAATAAAGTTGTTGGTTACCGTACGGGATGGTTTGTCTGCATAATACAGGATGGTAAATGCAAAAATACCGTACGGTAATATTTAATCCGTATCTGCTGCCAGCACTCGCAGGCCAAATCCGGTTGCCAGACTGCCACCGGCAAAGCCAAGCAGCGCCAGAAACGGTGGAAAAGGCAGGAGAGCAGGCAGCCATTGCAGCAGATGAATGACCGGAATGTAGGCTAGGAGGCAGACAAAGACCGTGCCGAACGCGGTGCTGAGTGCAGCGCCACGTATAAGCGGCAACAGCACCAGCAGCAGGCCGAACCAGCAAAGTAGGGCATTAGCATACAGCTCTGCTGAAGGAGCCATCAGCGAGATAATGCCCGGCGCCAGACCGCCGCCCAGCACAAACAGCAGGTTGGGGTTGTGCAGTTGTTCTCTGATCCAAGCTGATTTGAAGCCATTGGCGGTTGCTGTCCGGTAGGCATGCCATAACCCGGTAATGCTGGCTGCACACCAGCCAAACATGGAACGGTAGAAAATGATCGCCCAGGTAAAGAGCCAACCGATCAGCAGTGACGCGGCAATGCCAACAGCAAGCCCCAGCAGCCAGCGCTGGCCTTTCAGATTGTCAGCAATCCAGACCAGCTCAAGGTTAAAGACTATGTACAGGTACAGCAGCCGTTTGTTGCGCATGGTGTCTTTGGCAAAACCCAGACCTGCCAGACCGGCAAGGTACAGCACACCATCTTCGGTAAGCGCTTTTGGCAGGTGCGGAAACCATCCGGCTGCCAGTAGGTAGCGCAGCAGGGCATGCCCCAGGGTGATCACCCCGGCAATCAGGCAGGTTAGCCGAAACCGGCTGGTAAGCGCATGGTACTGTTCTTGTGCCTCTGCACTGGTGGGGTTGCTGCCAAGCAGTTGTTTCAGGGCTCCGGCAGCCTTTGAGCGGTTTTCTTCCATCTGGGCATGCAGGTACAGCAGCTCTGCATGATCAGGTTGTTGAGCCAGACCTTCCAGCACCATCTGCCGGGCTGATTCCTCTTTATCCATAAACCAGAGAATCCGGGCGTGGTTGGCTTGATAGTCTATATCCAACGGATCAAGGGAAAGAGCCTTGAGAATTGATGATTCTGCAGCTTTCAGGTCGTGCTGGTTATAGTGCGTTACGGATTGCAGATACCAGACAACATCAGAATCAGGATCAAGCGCAAGGACTGCTTTTGCGGCAGCAAGGGCTTCACGGTACAGTTCCAGATGGTTTAACAGGGATATCTGTACGGCACGCAATGAACTGCTATCTGGATGGGCCGCCAGACCGGCCTGCAAAATAGTGCGAGCCCTGGAAAATTCTTCCAGTTGCACGGCAGCTTCTGCCGCATAACTGAAAACCTGCGGCTCTGTTGACGGGTCTGCCAGATGGGGCTGAGCCAGTTCCAGCAGTTTTTGGTAACGCCCCAGCTCATACAGCATCTGTAGCCTGTGCAGCAGGGTGTCGTCTCTATCCGGTGTCAGTCCCTGTTCCATTGGTTACGTCCTCAGGCTTATTAGACGGACAGACGGCTTAAAAAAACGGGCAGCTTGCAAGGCTGCCCGAAACATCAGAAACTTTTCTGAATCTGTTTCAGGATTTCGAGTGTTTCGTTGAGAATACGGATGGTTTCTTCGCTCTTTCTGATGTTCTCATCGCTCTTTCTGATGTTCTCATCGCTCTTTCTGATGTTCTCATCGCTCTTTCTGATGTTCTCCGTCATGATCCTTTTAATGACGTCATCAAGCTGTTTGCCTCTATCAGAGAAGATGGTGCCAACCTGGGGGATCAGTTTTTCAATCTGTTTGCCAAGCACCCGTTTGCCAGGCCCACCCTTGTATTCTCCGGTCGGATTATTGATGTAATTGATGGAGGCCTGAATATAGTAGAAATACGACAACACCCTGTAGCCAAGGCTCTTTAGCTGTTCGTTGGTAAGGCCGGACTGTTTTCCAAGACCATAATAATGCAGCACACGGGATTGATCTTCAGGTGTGAGCTTGCTCCACATATTCCGATCAACGTCATCCGCCTGAATCTGTAGCATAAAGCTTTGTGGAGTGACGGCATCATCTGCCAGAACAGGAGCTGGTGACAACCATAGGGCAGTACAGAACAACAGCCCACAACACAGGACAATCGCCTGTTGCAGCGTAGTTTTTCGTTTCATACGCAGTAACTCCTTTACGATAATGCTGTTAATTCAGTTGAACCAGCCACGGATGCGATGCCGCAGCTTTTCAAACAACAACCCGATACCACCCAGAAAAAACACCAGAATATACAAGCCTACGCCAATATCAAGCAATGGCTTTACCAGCACGGCTACCAGAAACATCAGCGCAAAGCCGAAGGCAACTGATAGTAATGCCAAGATAAACCTGCCGATTGAAACAGGGGGCTGACTCATGCTTTTACCTGTGACCATAGTGTCATAGCTGCTACCTCCTAATGGTTTACTTAAACGTAGGACTCTGACAGATATTCGGGGGGCGTTGTTACATACGAGCTTCCTGACATTTCCATACATCACGCCCTATCACCCGGTTGATCTCCTGCTCGATTGTGCTTGCGTCATCACCTGACCATATTTCAAGGGCATCGATCAACCCCAGAATCATATCTTCATAGTCAGGATCTTCAGCCACCTTTACCGTGTAGTTGATCCCTTCCAGCAGTTCGTAGGTACCCGTTTCGCCTGTTTCATTGTGCATTCTCAGGGTAAGCAGGTAGCTCCGTACAAATTGCGCTATTTTGGCTGCTTTCAAAATATCTGGATCGTACACCGACTCGCTGCGACTGTTTTTTACATGAGGATTTATGTGGGGGCGCAGCAGGACTCCGGCCTTATCCAAATGCTTTTGAACTGCGCTGCAGGCTTCAGCCGCTTCAAGCAATTCTGCTGCAAGTTT
>DAIQQT010000158.1:0-6376 GCA_036786685.1 Trichlorobacter sp. | reverse complement strand
CTTTACGAAGTTTTTCTTCCTCGATCTTCTCGATCAGCTCAGTCCGGGCATCCTTATCATTGCCTTTACGGGAGAAGACCTTGGCACCAATGACCGTACCTTCCACGCCCGGGGGAATGGTTAACGAGGTATCACGCACATCACCGGCCTTTTCACCGAAGATGGCACGCAACAGCTTCTCTTCAGGAGAGAGCTGGGTCTCACCCTTTGGCGTAATCTTACCAACCAGAATATCGCCAGGCTTAACCTCAGCACCGATTCTGATGATACCGGACTCATCCAGATCCTTTAGTGCTTCTTCACCTAGGTTCGGGATATCAGAGGTGATCTCCTCCTTGCCCAGCTTGGTATCACGGGCAACGCACTCAAACTCTTCAATATGGATTGAGGTATAACGGTCATCCTTTGTCAGACGTTCTGAAACCAGGATGGAGTCCTCAAAGTTGTAGCCGCCCCAGGGCATAAAGGCCACGATGATGTTCTGGCCAAGTGCCAGCTCGCCCATATCGGTAGAGGGGCCATCGGCAATCACATCGCCACGCTTGACCTTGTCACCCACCTTGACCACCGGCTTCTGGTTAATACAGGTGTTCTGGTTGGAGCGAGAAAACTTGACCAGGTTGTAAATATCTACACCGGTACCGGCCTCATCAAATTCCTCTTCATCAATCTTGATGACGATCCGGCCTGCATCAACCGCATCCACCATACCGTTATGACGGGCAATAACCGAAACACCGGAATCCTTGGCAACAATCCGCTCCATACCGGTGCCCACCAGTGGTGAGTCGGCACGCAACAACGGCACTGCCTGACGCTGCATGTTTGATCCCATCAGGGCCCGGTTGGCGTCGTCGTTTTCCAGGAACGGAATCAGGGCTGCTGCAACGGACACCAATTGCTTGGGAGCCACGTCCATCAGCTCGATCTCATCACGCTGTACCAGAACGAATTCACCACTCTTGCGAGCGGAGACATACTCATTAATAAGACGACCGTCCTGATCCATCAGGGCGTTTGCCTGGGCAATGGCATGCCCTTCCTCTTCCAGTGCCGAGATGAATTTTACTTCATTTGTTACTTGGCCTTCACGAACCAGACGGTGCGGTGTTTCAACAAAACCATGCTCGTTGATACGGGCGTACGTCGAGAGTGAAGCTATCAGACCGATGTTCGGACCTTCCGGTGTCTCAATCGGACAAACCCTGCCGTAGTGCGTAGGGTGTACGTCACGAACCTCAAAACCGGCACGTTCACGGGTCAGACCACCTGGTCCAAGGGCCGACAGACGACGCTTGTGGGTAACCTCGGACAGTGGGTTGGTCTGATCCATAAACTGTGACAGCTGGGAAGAGCCGAAGAACTCCTTAACCACTGCTGAAACCGGCTTGGAGTTGATCAGATCGTGGGGCATCAGGTTTTCAACTTCCTGCAGAGACATCCGCTCCTTGATAGCCCGCTCCATCCGCACCAGACCGATACGGTACTGATTTTCAAGCAGCTCACCAACGGCACGCACGCGACGGTTACCCAGGTGGTCAATATCGTCAATCACTCCACGACCGTTTTTCAGTTCAATCAGGTAACGGACTATTTCAAGGATGTCATTCCGCTGGCAGCGTTCGACCGAGTTTCCAAAGGCAACTTCAAGCAACATGCGGTTACGACGGAGCCCCTCAATACGACGACGGTTCTCATCGTAGCCACCCTGCTCTATCAGATCTGCCAGCTTGATAAATTCGTCAGTCAGCTCAATCCCCTCCAGCAGTTCACGCTGGAAAAATTCAGGGTTGGCAACAACAGAGTTCAGTTCGTCTGCCAGTTGTTCCAGTACCCGCTCAGGCACAGGCTGCTGCAGATCAAGTTTTTTCAGTGTCTTGGCAAGGTCAGGAGAAATCCTCTCCCTCAGCGCGGTATCAAGAGGACGGGAACCGCTTACCAGACTTCCGATCAACTGATCGGCATGCTGCAGCTCTCCGGCAGTCAGCATGGTTGGGCCATTCAGGATCGTACAATCAGGCCATACCTTAAGACCAAGCTTGAAGTTAAGCTTCAGACGTCCGACCGCAGAAAGATCGTAGCGCTCGGGATTAAAAAAGAGGTTATCAAACAGCACAAGTGAACTTTTGAGTGTTGGAGGATCGCCAGGACGAAGACGACGATAGATCTCAATCAAAGCCTCATCACTGCTATTTACCTTATCAGCCAGCAATGTATCACGGAAGGAGGAGGTGATATTCAGGCCATCAATATAGAGCAGACCAAAAGGGCCGACCTCTTTCAGACGCAACTCATCAAGCTTATCAGCAGTTAATTCCTGATTACACTCAAGCAGAATTTCACCGGTGACCGGGTCAACCACATCTGACGAGGCATAGCGTCCGATGAGGCTCTCTGCTGTTGCAGGAACAGTAGAAACACCATGTTCAAGCAGTTTTTTTATGGATGCCTTGGTAAACTTTCTGTTCGCCTTGACAATCACTTCACCTTTAGCATCGGTTACATCAACCACTGCCTTCTGAAGGGTTAGTAGCTCCGGTTCAATCGCTTTTCGCAACTCACCTGCCGTGATAACAATCTGCTCACTCTTGTAATAATAGTTCAGCAGGTGTTCAACAGAATAACCCAGTGCCTTAAGCAGAACCGTGGCAGGCATCTTGCGGCGGCGGTCGATTCTGACAAAAAGAATATCTTTGTGGTCAAACTCAAAATCAAGCCATGAGCCCCGGTAAGGAATAACGCGCGCTGAGTACAGCACCTTACCGCTGGAGTGGGTCTTTCCTTTATCATGGTCAAAGAATACACCGGGGGAACGGTGTAACTGACTGACGATAACTCGCTCAGTACCATTAATGATAAAGGTGCCATTCTCGGTCATCAACGGAATTTCCCCGAAATAGACCTCCTGCTCCTTGATATCCTTAACACCACGGATACCCGACTCCTTACCGGAATCCCAGATAACAAGCCGCACCTTGACCTTCATAGGGGCAGCATAGGTCATACCACGCTGATGACACTCTTCAACATCGTACTTGGGTTTGCTGAGGGTATAGGAGACATACTCAAGTGACGAGGTCTCGCTGAAATCCTTAATCGGAAAAACAGACCTGAAAACAGCTTCTAGACCAATATTTTTACGCAATTCTAACGGTACGTCAGATTGCAAAAAACGGCGATAAGAGTTTTTCTGAATGTCTATCAGGTTCGGGATATCAATGATATTCTTGATAGTGGCAAAATTTTTGCGCAGCAGGTGGTTGTTGGCGATCGAGTAGGCCATACCTTCTCCTTCGGCAAGTAGCATAAAGAACAGACAACAGCACGCAACATACTGATTTAACTAAATTAAATCACAAATCACATGCCAGGGGAATTATTAAAAACAGGACAAGCCAAGGCCGCACCAGGCGACCTTGGCTTCCTGCAGGTATTGCACTGCGCAATTATTTGATTTCTGCTTCTGCGCCAGCTTCAACCAGTTGCTTCACAGCGTCTTCTGCTTCAGCCTTGGCAATGCCGGTTTTTACTGGGCTAGGTGCACCGTCAACCAGGTCTTTTGCTTCCTTCAGGCCCAGGCTGGTCAGAGTACGAACAACCTTGATCACATTGATCTTGTTAGCGCCAGCGCTCTTCAGAATAACGTCAAACTCGGTTTTCTCTTCAGCAGCCTCAGCTGTAGCAGCAGGAGCGGCTGCAGCGACAGCTACAGGAGCAGCTGCAGAAACACCAAACTTCTCTTCCAGCTCCTTAACCAGCTCAGCCAGCTCAAGTACAGTCATCTTCTCAATAAATTCAACTACATCTGCTTTAGTAATCTCAGCCATGATATCCTCCATATAGGTATCGAGTGTTTAATTGTGTATTGATGATACAATGAAAAGCTTTAGTTGCCTTCTTTTTTGGCCCGGATAGCATCCAGAGCACGAACCAGTGAGCCGGGCAGCGCGGCCAGTACACCAACAAAGTTGGTAGCTGGTGCCTGCATTGAGCCGAGCATCTTGGCAATAAGTACTTCCCGTGATGGGAGATCTGCAAGTGCTTGAATCTGGCTTACATCAATAACCTTACCGGAAAGCACACCAGCCTTAAGTACAAACACGCCTTTGTAATCCTTGGCGAATTTGGACAGAACCTTGGCAGCACCGACAGGGTCATCATAGGAAATGGCAACTGCTGTTGGACCAGCAAGATAGGGAGCTAGACATGCAGCTTCGGTTTCTTGCGCAGCGATATCAAACAGGGTGTTTTTAAACACCTTGTACTCAACACTGGCAGACCGAAGCTCGTTACGCAGTGTGGTTGCCTTATCCACATTCATTCCGCGGAAATCAGCTAAAAACACTGCCTTTGCACGCGACAACTTATCGTGCATCTGCATTACTTGTTCCTGCTTGACAGATTTTTTCAAGCGTCGTCCTCCTTTCTTTTGGTTTCTGGGGCTCCCCCCATGCCAAAGTCAGGAGCGCAAGTTAGCTTGCGAACCCAAGTCTCGGCAGGCAGACCTGTTACGTCTTTATGCTGGCGTGCGCCTGCTGTCTGTGACTTTGGCTAAAACTTAGTTAAATGTTTGCAGTTACATCGCTAATATCAAGATTTACACCAGGCCCCATCGTTGATGAGAGCGAAATTTTCTTGATATACGTACCTTTAGCAGCAGAAGGCTTAGCTTTTACCAACGCCTCAACCAGGGCAACCAGGTTCCCTTGCAGTTTATCGGCATCAAAAGATACCTTTCCGATAGGAGCATGTACAATACCAGCCTTTTCCACACGGAATTCAACCTTACCTGCTTTTGATTCCTTAACGGCACGACCGACTTCAAAAGTAACGGTGCCAACCTTCGGGTTAGGCATAAGTCCGCGGGGGCCGAGCAGCTTACCGATTTTACCGACAACACCCATCATATCAGGCGTTGCAATAGCGGTATCAAATTCAAACCAGCCTTCCTGGATCTTAGTAACCAGGTCGTCAGCACCAACATAGTCAGCACCAGCATCCAAAGCTTCTTTTTCCTTTTCACCCTTTGCAAACACCAGTACCCGTACATTCTTACCCAGACCATTGGGCAGAACAACAGCACCACGAACCATCTGATCTGCGTGACGCGGATCAACACCAAGCTTAACCGCCACATCAACTGTTTCATCAAATTTGGCGTAAGCAGTATCTTTTACCACTTCAACCGCTGTTTTCAGGGGATAAACCGAGTTACGGTCAATCTTGGTCATTGCGGCGCTATGTTTTTTTGTACTCTTTGACATATCCGTCCTCTCCTACTGAACTCTGTTTGCTCGGCAAAAGCCAATTTTACTCTACGATATCTACACCCATGGAACGGGCAGTACCTTCTACTGTCCGCATGGCTGCTTCAACAGAGGCGGCGTTCAGATCTGGCATTTTTTTCTTGGCAATTTCCTCAACCTGGGTCTTGGTCAGCTTACCAACCTTGGTTTTGTTCGGTACACTTGAACCGCTCTCAATACCGATCGTCTTTTTAATCAAAACCGGCACCGGTGGTGTCTTGGTAATGAATGAAAATGAGCGATCAGCGTAAACGGTAATAACAACAGGGGTAATGGTACCTTCATCAGCCTGAGTCTTGGCATTAAAGGCCTTGCAAAATTCCATGATATTGACGCCATGCTGACCAAGCGCAGGGCCAATTGGAGGCGAGGGATTAGCCTTGCCTGCTGGGATTTGCAATTTTATGTAGCCGGTTATCTTCTTAGCCATTGGGATGCACTCCTTTTATTACGTACCGTCTTCTTCATAAGAAAGCGGATTTGTCAGCACTTCTCTACTTGCATAAATTCAAGTTCAACCGGCGTTGAACGACCGAAAATGGTAACAGCCACACGCAATTTACCCTTATCTGGCTTTACATCTTCAATTACACCGGTAAAATTAAGGAACGGGCCATCGACTACACGAACCGTCTCTCCTACATCAAACTCAACTTTTGGACGAGGCTTTTCAGCCCCTTCTTCCATCCTGCGGGCGATCTTGTTCACTTCCTCATCAGGAATAGGGAAGGGGGTGTTTCCGCCGACAAAACCTGTCACCTTGGCAGTTTCTTTAACGATATGCCAGGTCTCGTCAGTCAGCTCCATCTTGATCAGAATATAGCCCGGAAAGAATTTACGGGAAGAAGTCTTCTTCTCGCCTTTCTTGAGCTCAACAACGGTTTCAGAGGGGATCAGTATTTCACCGAAAAGATCCTCCATTTTCTCATTCTTGACCCGATCAGTCAGATTGAGACGAACCTTGTTTTCATATCCTGAATATGTATGTACGCCATACAATTTCTGGCTCATAATTTATTTCCTGTTATCCCAATACCAGGGGCATAAGCTTGGACAGGAACCCATAAAAC
>DAIQQT010000157.1:0-6389 GCA_036786685.1 Trichlorobacter sp. | reverse complement strand
ACTGCCTGAACAGCATCAGTGTGGAACTGGGCACCATTGGCCTTGGCAATGACTGCCGCCTCTTCAACCGGAAATATCACGCCGGTCTCATTGTTGGCCCACATAAAAGACACTATGGCGGTATCATCATCAATCGCCTTCTTGTATGCTTCCATATCCAGCCGTCCGGCACCATCCACCCCGATCTCGGTCACCCGATAGCCTTTTGCGGTCAGATTGCGGCACTGGGTCAGCACCGCCGGATGCTCACCCCGGCTGGTAATAATGTGCTTACGATCCGGCAACACCTCAAGGGCAGAACGGATTGCGGTGTTATCACTCTCGGTACCGCAGGCAGTAAAGATGATCTCATCCGGCGAGGCTCCCAACAGATCAGCCACCCTTTTACGGGCCTCGCTGGTCTTATTTTGCACCTGACCACCAAAGTAGTGCATGGAACTGGGGTTACCATACAGTTCACAGAAATACGGTCTCATCTCCTCAAAGACGGCTTCATCAACCTTGGTTGTGGCGTTATTATCCAGATAAATTTCTTTCATCATTATACCTCCTGAACACGCAGGCCGTCATATACCAGCTCACGTAGTTTCATCTCGACAAACTTTGCGGTATTACCGGAGGAGGCACAGCCGGCACAGGCCTTGCGGAAGGCGATCTGGACATGGTCGCCATCAATATCAATCAGCTCAAGATCACCACCATCAGCCCGCAGCATGGGGCGGATATCCCGCTCCAGTACTTCCTGCACCAACTGCATCTTCTTCAGGTTGGAGAGCTTGGGCTTGGCAGCGGCCTCTTTGGCCTGCCCCAGCACCTCGGCAATCAGTTCTTTAATCTTAGGGACACAGCTACCACAGGCCCCACCGGCCTTGGTAAAGTTGGTGACCTGCTCTGAAGTGGTCAGATGGTTGTCAGCAATCACCTTCTTCAGGAAGGTATCGGTGATGCCAAAGCATTTGCAGACCAGTGTCCCCTCATAGTCAGGATAGGCATGGCCGTGGTCATGCTCGGCATCATGATCAGGTACTTCCAGGCCGCGGTATTTAAAGATGGCAACCTCAAGAGCCTCTTGTCCCATCACCGAGCAGTGCATTTTTTCTTCCGGCAGGCCGCCCAGAAATTCAGCGATATCCTGATTACTGACCGCAAGGGCCTCATCCAGGGTCTTGCCTTTTACCATTTCAGTCAGGGCTGAAGAAGAAGCGATAGCGCTGGCGCAACCAAAGGTCTGAAACTTGGCATCTACAATCTTGTCCTTGTTTTCATCCAGCTTCAGATACAGCTTCAGTGCATCACCGCAGGCCAGGCTGCCTACTTCGCCAACAGCATCTGCATCAGGTATATCTCCCACGTTACGGGGGTTCAGGAAATGATCTTTAACTTTAGGTGTGTAATCCCACATAGTTCCTCCATTAGAGTGCTTACTAGGTAATCTGTTTTAGCCACAACGCTGACCTGATCATAACAGGCCAGAAGGATGCAGGGTTTGTCCTGCATCAATTTTGTTCAAAAATCAGCCAAGGATAAAATTTCTACCAGCTGCCATCACCTCGGTCAGACGTGCCTCTGAAGAGGCCTCGCCATAAAGTCGTACCACCGGTTCAGTACCGGATTTACGGAACAGCATCCAGGAACCGTCTGACAGGATCAGCTTCACCCCGTCAACAGTAATGACATCAGTTACTGCAGTGCCGGCAATCTCCTTGGGTACCGCAGCTACCTTGCCGGGATAGGCGGCTTCCAGTTCCGGAGAAAGCTTCAGGTTGTCACGACGGGTGATAAAGCGCCCGACTTCACCATACATCCTCTCAAGCAATTCCCGTACCGTCTTACCCTCACGGGCTACCATTTCAGCCACCAGGAAACAGGCCAGGATGCCGTCTTTCTCAGGCACATGGCCCTTGATGGTAAGTCCGGCACTTTCTTCACCACCGATCACAATCTTGTCCTGAGTGATCAGCTCTCCGATATATTTAAAGCCAACAGGTGTCTCATAAACAGGCACACCATGTTTTTTTGCTACGGCATCAACAAAATGGGAGGTTGCCACACTGCGGGCCACGCCGCCGCTCAGCTTGCGGACCCGGATCAGGTAATCCAGCAGCAGGGCAATGATATAGTTAGGCTCAATATAGGTACCATCTGCGTCCAGGATACCGAAACGATCAGCATCTCCGTCAGTTGCCAACCCGAGCCGGATGGTGGGATCATTCTTCACCAACGAGATGAAGTCTGGGATATGCGCCTCGGAAGGCTCTGGTGGTTGTCCGCCAAAGTACGGATCAAGGTGATCATTGATAATGGCATAGGGGATGCCAAGGCTCTTGAGCGGCGCATCCAGATATCCACGGGCAGTTCCGTAAAGCGGATTAAGCCCAAGTTTGCCGATGGTCTTTAAGGCATCAAAATCCACCTTCTGTTCCAGGGCCGTCAGGTAAGCGCCATGGGGATCAATCACTTCCAGCAGGTTACGCCGCTTCGCCTCTTCCAGGGACAACTCACTGTAGCAGAAGTCGCCCATCATCTCATTGGCACGCTGCTCAATCTGCCTGGTGGTCTCCGGCAGGGCCGGCCCTCCCCAGGATGGAGAAAACTTAATACCATTATACTCAGGCGGATTATGGCTGGCCGTAAAGTTAATTCCGCCAGCCGCACCACGGCGCAGAATTTCAAATGCAATTACCGGAGTGGGAACATCCCGGCTGCACAGTAGCGCCTTGATCCCGGAACCCGCCAGCACCGAGGCAGCTTCTTCCGTAAATCGTTTGCCCATAAAACGGGTATCACAGCCGACAATCACCCCTTTATCTGCCTCACCGGTAGATTTCAGGTAGTCTGCGATGGCCTGGGTTACAATCTTGACATTCTCAAAGGTGAAATCTTCACACAGTATTCCACGCCACCCGGAAGTGCCGAATGCGATATGAGCCATGATCCCTCCCCCAAAAGAAAATAAGACAGCTTTTATCTTGTTACGCTACTATAGAAGCAGAGCCAGCGTCAAGTCAAACGGCATACAAAAACCACAGCTTGATACATTTTTATAGACAGTTGGAATAGTTTTTGGTATTGACTTTTTCTTTTCAGAATTGCTACAGTTTAAATTCAGTTGAACTGAATCACTTTGAGGAGGATGAAGTATGCAGTGTCAAACCGTGCTTCCCGGTACCGAGTGTACCTTCATGGCAAAGAGCGGATGTGTATTCCCCGAAGGTTCCTGCCAGACCGTGGTAGAGAACTGTGAAGGGTGTGAACGAATTGTTGAAGGCAGCATCGGTCAGGTCTGTGGCGCCTATCCCGCACCAGCCAAGAAGTGGGCGAACGGCATCTGCAACTTTGCCACCCACGTCAAGGTAGAGATCAAGATCGAAGACCTCAAGGTCAACCCGCTCAAGGCTTCCAAGAAGGCATCCGGCGGCAAGAAGAAGTAACTTCATCCATACCAGATACAAAAAAAGGGAAGCGCATTGCTTCCCTTTTTTTGTATCTCCGGAGACCACCATGTCCTTTGCCAGCCTTACCTGCCCCGCCTGCGGTGCTGCGGTCAAACAATACCGCAATCCGTTTCCCACAGTGGATATCATCATTGAGCTGGACAACAAAATTATCCTGATCAAACGCAAAAATCCACCCCATGGCTGGGCGTTACCGGGTGGATTTGTGGACTACGGTGAATCGCTTGAGGCTGCTGCCATCAGAGAAGCTCAAGAGGAAACTGGGCTGCTGATTCACAACCTGCAACTACTCGGTTGCTACTCTGACCCGGCCAGGGATGAACGGATGCACACCATTACTGTGGTCTATGTGGCCCAGGCAAGTGGGATTCCCCTGGCTGCTGACGATGCTGCAGCACTGGCTCTGTTTTCACCTGAAGAGCTCCCCACGCCACTCTGCTTCGACCACGCCCAAATACTGGCCGACTACAGGACTGTCAAGTCGCGATGCCCTTGAACCAGTTCACCAATACATTTCTGCCGTAATACCTTCAAGGCCTGATCCGCTGGCAATGGACGGCTGATCAGAAAACCTTGTACCTGGTCGCAGTTATTTTCCCGCAGGAAGTCCATCTGTTGTTTTGTTTCTACCCCTTCGGCAATTACCTTCAGGTTAAGACTACTGCCCATGGCAATAATTGCCGATGCGATCGCTGCATCAGTAGAGTTACTCTCCACATCCCGTACAAATGACTTGTCAATCTTCAAGGTATTGACGCTAAACCGCTTCAGGTGCGAAAGCGAGGAATAGCCGGTACCAAAATCATCAATTGAAATATGAATTCCCAAACTGGAGATTTCGTTCAGTACCTCCACCGCATAATCAGGATTTTGCATAATCACGCTCTCGGTAATTTCAAACTCAAGCAGTTCACCGGGCATACCGGTTTCATCAAGGATAGTGCGAACCGTCTCTACTAAGCGGCTGTGCTGCAACTGATAGCCGGAGAGATTGACCGCAACCCGTAGCCCCTCCATGCCATCCTGGCGCCAAGCCATATTCTGGCGGCAGGCCTCTCGCAGCACCCATTCACCAAGGTCGACAATCAGACCACTTTCCTCGGCCAACTGAATGAATTCCGTTGGTGCCAGCAGACCTAACTCAGGGTGCTGCCAGCGCACCAGCGCTTCAGTAGCAACAATACAGTCGCTTGAAACATCCAGCTTGGGCTGATAGTAGAGCCGGAACTCACCACGGTCCAGACCACGACGCATGGAGTTGGCGATGGTGAAGCGACGGGAGGCGTTCTGATCCATGTTATCGTTATAAAACTGGATATTGTTCCGCCCCAATGCCTTGGCATGATACATGGCGATATCGGCCTTCTGCATCATGGTTTCGACATCTTCCTCATCATCCGGGTAAGTACAGATACCGCCGCTGGTGGCCACAAACAGCTCATGATTGCGAATCGTAAACGGCTGTCCAAGTTCAACCAGAAGATTATCACACAGTGAGCTGATGTCAGAACGATCGGCAACATTCAGCATCAGCACGACAAACTCATCGCCACCGATCCGCGCCACGGTATCGGTCTCACGAAAACAGGCTTTCAGACGTTGGGCAATCATTCTGAGCAGATCATCTCCCACCGCATGTCCCAAGGTATCATTGATGATCTTGAAACGATCCATATCAAGAAACAGCAAGGCAAAGCGGGAATGCATCCGATGGGCAAGGGCCCGGGCCTGCTGCAACCGATCATGCAGCAGAATACGATTGGGAAGACCGGTCAGCACGTCATGATGCGCCAGTTTGATCAGCTCACGCTGAGCCAGGTTCCGCTCAGTGATATCGTGACAGACCCCCCAGATCACCTGATCAGGCACCTCTCTACAGCAGGTTGAAAGACTCACCTCCAGATCCAAGGCTCTGTCAACGACCGGAGAGATCAGACGCATCTCAAAATGACCGGCATCAATCCGTTTGGTCACTTTTTCAAACTGACGGGCCAGGAGCCTCTTACCTTCCTCATCGGTCAGGCTGAACAGGCTGGCTCCATCTGCTAACGTTTCCAACGGGCCGATCATATCCTGCCCCACCTGATTCAGGTACAGCAGGGTACCGTCCTGGCGGCAGCAAAAAATCAGGTCATGGGCGGTGCTAATAAAGCCGGTCAGTGCCTCCTGGCTCTGTGTAACCTTCTGATGATCCGAGCGGACCTTATCCATCAAAAAGGCACCAAAGAATGAAACTACCGTATTAACCCCGGAAACCCAGAGCCACATCAGCAGCTCAAACAGAATACTGGGGCTTTCCTCCTCCATGAACGGCATTCTGACTGTCGGGATAAAGTCAAGCTGCTCAGCCGCAAGCAACAACCCATACAGGGCAGCCCCGATCATACCGATTCCCCATACTTCACGTTTCTTTTCAAACAGAAAGGCGGATTCCAGCGAAACCAGCAGATAGGCAGGCCAAAGCCAACTGACAACACCGCCACTCCAGTGGATCGCAGCCGAGACGAACAACAGATCAAGCAGCACCTGCAGATAGATGATCAGACGACAGTTTTTCCAGACACGGCAAGGCAGTGATGTCAGTGGAAAGGCAACGGCAAAAAAGATAGCTACCGCCTTTAACGAAATGCTCCATTGTTCAATATGGAAGATCGGCAGATCAATATCAGGGGCAAGCAGCAGTTCAGCCAACAGCACGTAACAAAACAGGGCTGCCAACATGGCCCAACGCAACTTGACCATTAATGAAACACGGACGCACTGTTCAACCAGCCGTTCTCCAATAGAACGGCTGCGGCTGTCCGGTTGAATCAGCTGCGACAGTGAATCAAACCAGGCGGCATCAGGAGACTGTGTTGAATTTTGAGGAAGTTCGGGTGTCATGCAGAAAAGAACGTGAGCTGCGGTTGAGCCTGAATCAAGCCCAGCTCAGCC
>DAIQQT010000156.1:0-6395 GCA_036786685.1 Trichlorobacter sp. | reverse complement strand
CACCTATCACCTCTACAGCAAAGAGGTGCTGCTGTTTGATCCTGATGCAGAGCATGGCGTTGACCGTATCGTGACCGTGCAGGGGCTGGATGATCCGCTGCTGGATGAGCTGCTGGGTAGTCAGGCAGAAGAGCTGCGTAACGATGTGGAGCTGCTGGAAGGGGCTGCCCATCCCTTTGATCTGGACGAATATCTGGCAGGGCGTCAGACCCCGGTCTTTTTCGGCAGTGCCATTAACACCTTCGGGGTGCAGCAACTGCTGGATACCTTTGTCCAGCATGCCCCCCATCCCCGTCCCCGTGCCACCACCACCCGGCTGGTCTCTCCCTTTGAAGAGCCGTTCTCCGGTTTTGTCTTCAAGATTCAGGCAAATATGGACCCGGCCCACCGCGACCGGATCGCCTTTTTCAGGATCTGCTCCGGCCGATTTGAACGTGGTATGAAGGTAAAACACCTGCGACTGGGGCGTGATTTCCAGATCAGCAATGCCACCATCTTCATGGCCCAGGACCGCAGCAACGTGGAAGAGGCGTTTCCGGGTGATATCATCGGCATTCACAACCATGGTACCATCAAGATCGGCGACACCTTCACCATGGGTGAGGAGATGAAGTTTACCGGTATTCCCAGCTTTGCGCCGGAACATTTCCGCAAGGTGCGGCTGCTGAACCCGATGAAATCAAAGGCCCTTGAAAAAGGGCTGGTGCAGCTGGCTGAAGAAGGCACCACCCAGGTATTCAAGCCGATCTTCGGTGCGGAATGGGTGGTTGGTGCGGTTGGTATCCTGCAGTTTGAGGTGGTGTTGCACCGGCTGGAATTTGAGTACGGAGTCAAGATCGCCTATGAACCGGTGGCCTATGCCACGGCCCGCTGGGTAACCGGTGAAAAGAAGTTGATCGAGGATTTTGAGAAGAAAGAGAAGATGAACCTGTACATTGATGGCGAGGGCAAGCTGACCTACATGGCAGGCAGTCAGTGGCGACTGGACAACACCATCGAAAATTGGCCGGATCTGGAGTTTCACGCCACTTCAGAGCACAGTTAAAATGGTCTTTTTTCGCGCCCTGGCCCTGTCACGATGCGTGACAGCTTGTGCGGCGTACTGTTCTGTACGCCTCCGCGCATTCCTTTCCGTGACAGAACCAGAACAAAAAAATCTTCATTTTATTGGACGTAATGTATGGGTAAGAAATCTTTTTCTGCAACCTGGCGGGCGATGATCGATCTGCCTACGGATCACTTCCCGCTGATTCTGCCTGACGTACATAAGGTGGCTGCCTTCTTTATCCTGCGGCGTCTGAAACGGTTGGGCTATTCCAACTGCAGGGTGGACAGCAGCCCCAAAGGGCTGGTGGTGTATGCCCAAAGATAGAAAAAGGCGGCCAGTTTTCAGCTGGTCGCCTTTTTTCGTCTGTATAACGGGGATTTTGTTATCCCATGAACTTGCCGATCTCGTAGCCGATCTGTCCCAGCGGCAGTATTTCATCAGCCACCCCGCCATCAACACAGGCCTTGGGCATACCGTAGATGGTTGAGGTTGCCTCATCCTGAACGATGGTGACACCGCCCTTTTGTTTCAGTTGTTGCATACCCTTGAAGCCGTCGTTCCCCATTCCGGTTAAGACCACCCCCAGCATGGAGCCGGCCGTGGCTTCTGCCATGGAAGAGATCATCAGGTCAACAGACGGGATGTAGACATATTGGGGATAATTCGTGGTGGGGGCTGTCTTTACCACCAGACCGCTGCCACTGCGAACCACCTGGGTGTGCATGCCACCAGGGGCGATCAGGATGGTGCCCGGTTTGACCTGCTCGCCATCAACCGCTTCTTTAACCGTAATGGAACATTTGGCGTTCAGACGGTCAGCATAGGGGCCGGTAAAGGCCTTGGGCATATGGATCGCCACCACGATGCCATAGGGGAAGTTCATCGGGATGCGGGAAATGACCTCCTGCAGTGCCACCGGCCCGCCGGTTGAAGCGCCGATACCGACATGGGTTATCTTTTTGGAATGGATCTTTGATGTCTTGACTGCGGCACGTGGAGCTGCTGCAATTGAGGAGGTACGTGGCATTGCCAGGCCGCTTGAGGGACGGATGATGTGTGAGCGGGTTGCCTCACGCACCTTTTTCAGTAACTCATCCCTGAAGATATTCTGGGCGTCGGATGAATCGGTAACGTTTTTGGGGATGTAATCCAGGGCGCCGGCATCCAGCGCCTCAAAGGTCGCCTTGGCGCCTTCGTTGGTAAGGGTTGAAACCATCAGGACCTTGGTGGGGGCCTTGGCCATGATCTGTTTCAGGGCAGAAATACCGTCCATACGGGGCATTTCCACATCCATGGTAATCAGATCAGGCTTCAGGGCAATTGCCTTTTCAACTCCTTCAACCCCATCACAGGCGGTACCGATGACCTCAAGGGAGGGGTCTTTGACCAGAATGCCGCGAATGGCCATCCGCATGAAGGATGAATCATCAACAATCAGAACACGGGTTTTAGCGCCCGACACGGGAGAAAACATCATGCCTCCGTTGGTTATGCCTTGGAAAATATGGATGCGACCAGTTCCTTGACATCAGGTACGGCATCATCCAGTTCATAGCAGAATCGTTCAATATCAAGGTGTTCAAGGCTTGGGTGTTGTTCTTTCAGGATAGCCCAACCTTCTTCTTCAGAGAGGTTGAAGCTTGCCCAGGCATTGCCGCCGTAGTAAAGGTCCCTGACTGAGCAGAACAGGTCAGCCAGATTGACAATGGCACACAGTACCGGATCGTTGGTGGCCTCCCGCGGGGTATGGTGGTACAGAACCACCTCTTGATAGGCCTCCGGGAAATTCCACTTTTCAGCGATACAGTAGCCGATTTCATTATGAGTGGTGCCGAACTCTTCCAGCTCCATGTCAATCAGACGAATCGGGCGCTCTTTGATTACAGCCAGTATTTTTGCAAATGATTCAGGCTGGTAGTAGCTGAGTACCACTTCGCCGATATCATGCACAATCCCTGCAAGATAGGCCTTCTCAATATCTGCATAGCGGATCTTCTCGGCAATGATCTTGGAAACCATGCCGACACCGAAGGCGTGGGCCCAGAAGGTACTGATATCGATGACCCCCCCCTTGTCTTCAAAGGCGCTGATGAACGAGGAGGTAAGGGCGATTTCCTTGATATGGCGGATGCCCAGATAAACCAGTGCCCGTTTGAGTGAGGTGATCTCCTGTGAGGGACGATAGATGGGGGAGTTAACCATCTTCATTACCCGGGCGGTCATGACCTGATCAGTCAGCATCAGGTCGGCCACTTTATCTACATTGACATCCGGGTCATCCAGCAGTTGCAGTACCTGGGTCGCCACCACCGGAATTGTGGGCAGGTCATCAATCTTGGCCACCATCTGGCGGGCTGTTTCCATCATTACCTGTTTATCCATCGTGGGATCCCCCGCTATTTCTTATAACCAAAACCGCCAGGAAAGTGGACGGTTTTGAACTTGTCGTTTACGCCGTGAAGGGACTCAGACTGGCCAACAAAGAAGTATCCGTAGGGCTGCAGGTTGTTGTAGAAGTGCTGCACAACCTTTGATTTGGAAGCAAGGTCAAAATAGATCAGGACGTTGGCGCAGAAGATGAAGTCAAAACTCTTCATGAAGACCATCTTGGTGTCGTCATAGAGGTTCATTTTATTGAAGGTGACAAACTTTTTGACATCCGGCGAGAGGATGAACTTGCCAGCATCCTCCTTGAAATACTTTTTCTTGTACATATCCGGTACGTTGCGGACCGAATAGGCATTGTAAATTCCTTCCTTGGCCTGGGCAACCACGGTTTCATTGATGTCTGTGCCGATGATCTCAATGATCCAGTCCTTGAGAATTGTGGATCGTTTTTCCAGCAACATCATGGCCAGGGTGTAGGCCTCTTCGCCGGAGGACGAGGCGGCAGACCAGATCCTCAGTTTGCGGAATCCCATCTTGCTTTTGGCTTCAACTATTTCAGGCAGAAACTTGGTCTCAATGGCGTTCAATTGAGGCACGCAGCGGAAGAAATAGGTTTCGTTGGTGGTGACTTCATCCAGCAGAAAGCGTAGCTCTTCGCCACCACGGGGAGACTTGAGCAGGCCGTAATAATCCATGGCAGTCTTGGTGCCGGTGGCTTCCATCCGTTTGGTAAGACGGCTCTCAAGAAAATATTTTTTTGTAGTGTGGAAGTACATTCCGCACAGGTTGTAGATAAAGTCGCGTAGTAATTCAAAATCTTTGTCAGATATGGCCACGTTGTGTCCCTCTCTCGTGTTTAGCTGATACGTTAGCGCCCGCCAGATGCCCCTTCACCACCGTCAACCATACCGACCGGGTCAACAATTAAAGCGACCCGCCCATCACCCAGAATGGTTGAACCGGCAATGCCGGTGACGTTAGCCAGGTATTTCCCCAGCGATTTGATGGCCACTTCCTGTTGGCCTACCAGACGGGTTACCACCAGACCAACCCGTTTGTCGGCAGAGCCGATTACGACGATGTAACAGAAGTTGTCCTGCTCATGGCACCGCCTGACGTTGAAGACCTGTTCCAGACGTACCAGCGGTAGCACCATATCACGCAGTTTCAGCACTTCCTGACCGCCAATCACATGGAATTCACGCTGGTCAACCCGCAGGGTCTCAAGCACTGAGGCCAGGGGGATGGAGTAGATCTCCCCCTCGACTTCAACCAGGAGTGACTGAATGATGGCCAGGGTCAGGGGCAGACGCAGGATAAACTCTGACCCCATCCCCTTTTCGCTCTTGATCTCGATCAGGCCGTTCAGCTTTTTGATGTTGGTCTTGACCACATCCATACCAACACCGCGGCCGGACAGGTCAGAAGCCTTGTCTTTGGTGGAAAAACCGGGCAGGAAGATCAGGTCAAACATCTCGCGCTGGCTCATGGCAGCCAGTTGGTCTTCAGTGATCAGCCCTTTCTCAATCGCCTTGCGGCCGACCCGCTCCGTGTCAATACCACGGCCATCGTCCTTGATGCTGATAATGATGGAGTTGCCTTCATGGACAGCAGCAAGCACCAGTGTCCCGGTGCGCGGCTTTCCTGCTGTCATACGCTCGTCAGGCGTTTCCAGACCGTGGTCCATGGCGTTGCGGATCAGGTGGATCAGCGGATCGCCGATTTCATCGACAACAGAGCGGTCAAGTTCGGTTTCTTCACCAAAGATCTGCAGATCCACCTCTTTGCCAAGATCGCGGGCCAGGGAGCGAACAATGCGGGGGAACTTTTTGAAGACCTTTTCCACCGGGATCATCCGCATCTTAAGGACCTGCATCTGCAGTTCAGAGGTGACAAAGCTCATCCGTTTGGCCAGTTTGCCGAACTCTTCACTGAACAGGATATGGTCTGAGGTGCCGCCCTGCAGATCTTGGTTGAGCTGGATCATCCGGTTCCGCTCAAGTACCAGTTCACCCACCTGGTTCATCAGGTCGTCCAGGCGCTTGACATCAACCCGGACAGTGGTGTTGTCGGAAAGATCGTCGCCACCTTTTTCTCCGCCCTTGGGTGGAGCCGGTTTCTTTGCTGCCTCAGGGGCAGGACGGGGTGCTGCAGGAGGCATGGCCACTGCAGGAGCTGCTTCCGGGGCAGGCTTTTCTTCGGCCTGCGGGGCTGTCGTTACTGTGGCCGCAGGGGGGGGCTCAGGTGCAGCAGGGGCCAGAGCTTCTACTGCCGGTTGAGCCGGAGCAGCCGGCTGCTCGACAAGCAGAGGGATCAGTTTGTTGATGGTTTCATCGATCTCACGATCAACAATTTCGCCACCTTTAATATCTGCCACCAATGTTTTGACCAGGTCTGTGGCTTCAAGTACCACATCCATGATCTCAGGTGTCAGTTGCAGTTCGCCTTTGCGGAGGCGGTTCAGAACATCTTCGGTTTTATGGGTGACCCGCACCAGCAGATCAAAGCCTAAAAAGCTGGATGCTCCTTTGACGGTGTGGATGGAACGGAAGATCCGGTTCATCAGTTCCGGGTCATCTGAAGCCTTTTCCAGGGCAATCAGGTCATCGTCCAGCTTCTCCAGAAGCTCGGTTGTCTCTGCCAGAAATCCTTCAAGAAGTTCCTGGTCTTCGCAATCAATGGGCATTGCACACCTCGCCATACTGAGATGGAAGTGAAAGGAAACAGCACATAATGTTTACAGGCTACCAAAAAGTTGACGTTCGTCCTGGGAGAACATCTTTTGCAGATCAAGCAGGACCAATAACCGCTCGGCCTGGTTGATGACTCCGGCAATACATTCCTGATCAATACCGCTGGTTACAACGGCAGGTGAAGGCTGAATTTCGCTGCTGGATATCCGGATGACCTCTGAAACCGCGTCAACGATGAAGCCCATCAGTTCGCCTTCAACCTCCAT
>DAIQQT010000155.1:0-6395 GCA_036786685.1 Trichlorobacter sp. | reverse complement strand
CTCTTCCCTCAGTTGATTTTTACCCTGCGCATCCTGAATCTCCTGCAGCGTCTTGGTGGTCAGCACCACCAGAATAGCATCCCGGATCGCGGCAAGACGTCCTTCCAGCTCCGGCTTTACGGCGGCATTCGACATTTCAAGCTCGACCTTGACCTTCAGGTAGCGCAGCTCCTGACCGTCATAGATATTTACAATAAACGGCTCAAGCGTAAACACGGTCGAAACGCCCGGTGTTGCTCCTGCAGCGCCATGCCCCCCGCCTGCGGCTGGCGGAGCAGCACCGTGGCCACCCTCTGCAGCAGCAGGGGCGCCATGTGCATCAGCCCCCTCCTTTTTCTTATCCCCTTTGCCCATCATCATAAACACCACAACACCGGCAATAACCAGTACCAGTACTGCAGCACCGATGATAATAAACAACTTCTTCTTACTGCCGCCTTCTGCCGGGGCCTCGGCTGCCGCCTGCTCTTCTTTTGCCATGCGCTCCTCCGGTATCTATCCACCAAAACTGATCAGGTATTGTTCTGCCTATTTAAAACGAAAACGAGGTTTTTGCAACCACTTGCAATCATTATTCATGTACTGCCGATACAATAGCGCCCCCGCCCACCTGCAAATAGTTGCAGGCAAACGGGGGCTTCAACTGGTTATGCTGCGCTAACTACGCTTAACGCTTGAGGTTAAGCACCTCCTGGGTCATCTCGTCAGCTGTGGTAATGGTCTTTGAGTTGGCAGAATACGCCCTTTGGGTAAGGATCATCTTCACAAATTGGGCAGCCATATCAACGTTGCTCAACTCCAGCGAACTAGACTTTATCTCTTCTGAGCTGCCATTGGCTCTATTCACTGCAACTGTAAAAGCGGTTGTAGAGACACCGGCCTCTGCACTACTTTTAAACATTGTTCCACCAACTTTTACTAACCCGAGGGGATTGGTAGGATTAACTACAGCAATAGGACCGTTTGCCAAAGCAGTTGCGTAGTTAGCTGTTGTAGCAGGCAACACCGCTCCACCATTGCCATTATAATAGTATGCATCACCATTATAATCGGCATATGTAATGACACCTTGGCCGTCAATCGCGGTTATTTTTGCGAAATCTCCGGCTGTACTACCATTTACATACGGAAATAAAATTGGTTCTCCACCGTTAGCTTCAAGCGCAACATAACCATCAGGGTTAATAAGGTTATATGAGCTATTAACTCTAAGCGCTCCAGCACGAGACAGGTACGCCAGATCTTGTGTAGCGACTGCAGCTACCGTGTTAGGAGCGGCAAAGGCAAAAAAACTGTTACCCTGTATAGCAATATCTGAAACAACTTCGGAGTTTTCAAAAGCTCCTTGGGCATAAATGTTATCTACTTTTTGAATCTGGACACCACGACCAATCTGTGAGTTGTTTTGTGCCGTTGCAGATATCATATCGGAAAATAGCATCCGCCCGCTTTTAAAACCTATTGTATTAACGTTGGCCAGATTGTTACCGATCACGTTAATACCTTCAGCATTGGCCAAAAGTCCTGATACACCGGAATACATTGCAGATGTGATACTCATTGTATTGCCTCCTGTTCTTGATGGAGCTGCGTCAATCGGTCGGCAACTCCGGGGCTTCCTCAAGAGGACCAGCCCGTATAAGTTAGTTTAAAGAACTACTGCTGAATCAATATTAGTAAAGACATTACCTTTCATCTGGCTGCGGTCCATGGCAGTTACCACCGTACGGTTCTTAACACTTACCACCAGGGCGGCATCTCCCATCATAACCAGCGAATCTCTACCACCTTTCTGGGCGACCGTATTAACAGCACCCTCCAATTGTTCCAATTGATCGCTGCTGAATGAAATATTGCGTGCCTTAAGCCGATCCTGGGCATGCTGTGAAAATTTGACCCCTTGTGTCTGATCAAGCAGCTTTGAAAAAGGTGTTTCACCAACCGGCTGAGTTGGCTGGTTTTTCGTCGGTTGAGTCGGTTTTCCAACCGGCTGCACCGGATTTGGAAAATATAGTTGGTCTATACCGCTCATGTTGTGCTCACCCTCATCACATCTGAAAATGGGACCAACACCGAACCAATGGTAATATAGGCCACACCTTCGGCAAAGGTAACGCCATCAGCCCTGCCTGTTGTAAAGGTTGTCGCAGTCTGTGTTGCGCCAGCGGCATCAATACCACTGATTGAAAAGCTGTAGGCACCTGCTGACAGTTGGTTACCCTGACCATCCGTGCCATCCCACACATACGTACCTTTACCTGCGGTCTGTGCACCAAGATCAATGGTACGGATAGTCGCTCCTGATGCATTCTTAATGGTAAGCGTAGTTGTATCAGTTCCAGACGGCATTTGATAGCTGAGCTCCACTGCATTTGAGCCATCGAAGTTAAGCTGGTTACCAAGCGCAATAATATCCTTCCCGATCAGCCCGACTGAACTCAAAGCCAGATTATTATTCTGAGAAGTCAAAAGATTATTCAAAGCGGTTGTGGTATTGTATGCTTGCTCAACCTGAGTCATTTGAGCTAATTGGCCTAGCATTTCTGTCGGATCTTGGGGGGAAAGCGGGTCCTGGTTCTGCAACTGTGCAATAAACAGTTTCAAAAAATCATCCTTGTTCATCCCAAGTTCCTGCTTCATTGCAGCTGATGCAGATGTTGTTGTACTGGTTGTTCCTGTAACTGCTGTTGTCATATGGTCCTCCTTTCTTAGAATCGCACATCAAGCGTTGATTGATATTGCGGTACAAAATATTTCATCGATGTTTCACCCGCTTCAACAAAACCACCTTTTGCTCGCGATGACGCTGCATATTGTGGCTGATACTGACGTTGTTCTTGTGCCATTTGACGCCAATCAGCAGACTGCTGTTGCGGTTGGTTGCCATTACCAGTCGTTACGTTGAATGAATCAACCTTGATATTCTGACGCGCCAATGTTTCTTTCAGATCATCTGCCTGTTGCAACAGCGCATCACGTACACCTCGATTTTCTGCCACAATCTCCAACTTCAGACGGTTATCATCCATCCGCATATTCAGCTGCAGATTCCCCAAATTTTCAGGTGACAACTTAAGTGAGATCTGGTCACTACCTTGCTTAATCTCATGATTGACCAGACGATCTGTCACCTGACGGCCTACCAGCTCTTGCGGGACATTTTTAACGAGTTCAGTAGTTGCGCCATCTGTTGCTACAACCACCGGCTGCCCCGTATGCATAGGTACTGCGTGCTGTTCAGGTAAGCGGAATGTCGTTCCCGCGTTTTCAAGCAACTCTGGTTTTACCTGCCCCCCCTGCATCACAAGCTCTTTAGGTGCCTTAGCCGTCATTTGCGAGCCCTGGTATTGCTGATCAGCAGTTGCATTTCCCTGTCCTTCTGTCTCTGCGGCGGCAATAACGACATCCGAATGCTGGGCAAATCGAACCGGCTGCTGAACTGCTGTTGGAGCTACCTTTACTGCTCCAGATACGTCCTGTGCTGCAGGCTGAGTTTCCCCTGCCTGCTGTACTGCTTTCTGACTACTGATTTGATTACTTTGCAACTGTTTTTCTGGTTCAACTTGCAAACTCATCTCCTGCAGAACAGGCACATCAGCAGCTGCACGCGGGGGCTTACTGCTTGAAGTTGACGCAGGCGGTAAAGGCGTTACCTTTGCTGTTGCAAGTGCTTCAGAATGACCGATCATTTCTTTCGGGACTTCTTTCTGAATACCAGCAGGATTTTCCTTACTATCAGCAGTATTCTGAACACCCACACCCACCAGTTCAGCCGGTGTTGTTTCAGCAGTCACTGCCAAATCACCCACTACGCCAACATTATCCGGAAGGGTAACAGCCTGTGTTGCCTCCAAACCAAGCACCGGTTGCGCCGCTGTCTCAATAGGAGAACTTATTACTGTTTGCTGCAGTTGCTGTACAGGAAGGCTGGTTTGAAGAACAGCCAGCTGTGCATACGCAGCCAGCTGGTTGACGAAAGCAGGGTCTGATTCTGTTGACGGCAGGTCTTGATCCGCACGTTCATGCGTTAAAGCAACCATGCTATCCGTTGACGGCGCCAATACCGGTTCTGGTTGTGACTGCAGGGTGTTCTGCTGAAGTCCGCACAAGCCATCCAGACCAAGTATATTCTGCCCCAACATATTGACAAACAGCCCCGCTAAAGCATTGTTTGTCGTGGCAGCTGGTAATACTGAGACCTGGGTACTGCCAGCAGCAGTCGGCATCATCATAATCTGTGCTGCATCCATTGTTTGTTTCACCTCCTTTCCGTTGAATTTTCGGGCTGACTGCCCGTACCATTCTTATCGGCAGGAGGGGGGAACTCGTTGACTACTTTTCTCCCCGTTTGCGCAGGTTTTCATTTACCCAGCGGATGGTTCTGGGCTGATTCAGGTTTGGCACCAGTTTAGCCACTGTTTTGGTATCCAGACGATCCAGCAGCAGTTTCACTTCGCCTTCTTCCATCTTGTCCAGCAGTTCAGCTGATTGCGCAGCCTTCATGGTTTTAAACAGCTTGACCATCTTGGTGACACGTTCGCTCTGCGCCTGCTTGCGACGTTCTTCCTCTGCCTTCACCATCTCGTCGTAACTTTTCTTGGTCTCTTCCATGGCTTTTAACTGGGCATCAATCTTTGCTCCCAGTTTTTTCAGTTCTTCTTCCTTGGCAGCCAAAGCAGCCTCTTTTTCAGCCAGCTGCTGTCGCCGGGCCTCCTGAATGGCCCGTTCTTCACGGGCAGCTCTGGTGGGTGGTACCGGCTCTCCTTGCATACCGCTTTGGGGAGTACGTACCGGTTCGGTCGTCCCCTGTGAGGCGGTCAAGGCAACCGTTGCAAAGGTACCCAAGCCGCATGCCATGGCTATGATTGATATCCAGCGTTTATTCACCCTGCTACTCCTGGCCTTTCTTCTGGGTGGCAATCTCATCCAGCAATAGCCCCTCTTTGTGGGCCTGTTCCTTTAAAAATGCTTCTTTTTGCTTTTGTTTCAACTGTTCCATAACTTTTTTTTCTTTTGTAGCCTGTACTAATTCTTGCCTGCGATCTTCCAGTACACGATCAAGGTTTTCAACCCGACGTTGCTGTTCCTTGATCTCGTCCCGCTTACGGGCAAAAAAATCCGCATACAAGCGCATCTCAAAGATTGAATCGATCTTGTCCTGCCGCCCGCAAAACTCCTCAGCCAGCTTGGCCGCCTCGCTTTTCTCCTGTTCCAGCTGATCAGTGGCAATGTCAAGATCTTCTCGTGCCGCAGCAAATTCCTGTTTGCACATTTTCTCAAGCTCGACCCGATAGTTGAGAACCTGCTGCATTTCAAACTTCTTTTTCACCGCCATGGTAAAGCCCTCAATCAGCCTTCAAAAATCTGCTGCAGGCCTTCAATGGAATCAGCCAGTGTCGCAGGATCTCCTACGGCCTGCTTTTGATATGCGGTCATAGCGTCAATCTTGCGGATTGCATGATCAATACCCGGATTACTTCCGGCCTTATAGGCACCGATGTTGATCAGGTCTTCAGACTGTCGATAGGTAGCCAGGGCCTCCTTAAACTGTCCTGACAGCTTACGATGCTGTTCATCAGTCACATCCGCCATGACCCGACTGGCACTGGCCATGACATCAATCGGTGGATAAATGTTCCGTGCTGCCAGATCCCGTGACAGGACGATATGCCCATCCAGGATACTACGCATGGCATCGGAGATCGGCTCATTAAAGTCATCCCCCTCAACCAATACCGTATAGAGGCCCGTAATACTCCCTTCGGGGAAATTCCCAGTTCTTTCAAGCAATTTTGGTAGCGCCGCAAAAACCGAAGGTGTGTAGCCCTTGGTGGTAGGCGGTTCCCCGATTGCCAAGCCAACCTCCCGCATCGCCATGGCAAATCGGGTGGCTGAATCCATCATCATCAGCACTTTTTTGCCTTGGTCCTTAAAGTATTCTGCAATGGTTGTGGCCAGGTACGCCCCCCGCATCCTGACCAATGGTGGTTGATCAGAGGTTGCCACCACCACAACTGATTTATGCAGCCCCTGTTCCTGCAGGTCTTTCTCAATAAACTCTCGCAGTTCGCGACCACGCTCACCGATCAGGGCGATGACGTTGACATCGGCCTCAGTGTAACGGGCAATCATCCCCAGTAACGTTGATTTCCCCACACCGGAACCAGCCATGATTCCGACCCGCTGGCCTTGCCCGCAGGTCAACAGACCGTTAATAGAGCGAATGCCAAGATCCAGGGGACGCCTGATCGGCGGACGCTTCATCGGATTAACCGGAGCAGCATAGATAGGGTATTCGGCCTCCAGATGCAGTGGTCCCTTATCGTCAATCGGATTGCCCAGGCCATCAATTACCCGCCCCAGCAGCCCCGGTCCCACCCGCAACGTGGCCTTGT
>DAIQQT010000154.1:0-6411 GCA_036786685.1 Trichlorobacter sp. | reverse complement strand
ACTCACTGTTCCTGAAGAGAATTGCCAACAGGTTGTAGCAATCCGGCTCCGAATGGAAGCGGCTCCAATTACTTGACAAAAACAGTCTTTTTTGTATGATTACTTCCCCAAAGGGGGGAGTTACCATGAACATGTTCAGATTTATTGCAACACTGTGCCTGTCACTCTGGATTGCCGTTCCGGCCAATGCCGGTCTACTGAACAAACTGATGGACAGCAGGGCCGGCGATGATTATCCGCTGCAGGCCGTGCCGTTTGATTTTTCTGCCGCCATGGAAAGCCCCGGCAGTATTGTCAAGGACTACCTCGACACCTACCAGACCATGGACATCAAGGGGACCAAACGGGTCATTATCCCCAGCTTTCAGGTCCGCTTCTGCATGATGGACGACGCAACCAAGACCTACAGTTCATCCTACACCGCCGGCAACATGAAGTTCACCTCAAGCAGCACGGCCTTTGCCGGGGTGATGCTCAAGCTTGACGCGTCAACCCGCCAGAAGCTTACCGATCTGTTGTACGAGCGCTTTGTAAAGCAGCTGAAAGATATCGGTATTGAGGTGGTCAAGGTTGATCCTGCACTGCAAATGGCTGAAGTGCAGACCGGCATTAAGGAGACACCTGAATCCGGAGCCGTTGAAGATCTGTTCACCATGGTCGGACGCGAGACAAAACAGGAGAAAAAGGCAAAGACCTCATGGTCCTACCCCTGGAGTATCCATCACCCGACCCAGACCACCACCCTTACCTTTGGCGGTGTGCTGGACGGCAACGGCCCCGGCTACAGCTGGGCCCGCATGGCTGAACGTCCGGTCATATCCCCGTCAGTCATCAAGGTCGCCAAGCAGATGGGAGTTGGCGTCATCACAGTTGGCTACGAAATCCGTCTCGAAAAAATGGAGGCATCCATGGACAAGAGCGGTGGTTTCTTCAGCAAGCCCAAGCCGCAGGTAAAGGCTGAACCGGTCCTGCGTACACGGCTGTTGGGGTTCAAGCTGATGCCTGAAAATGGAGACCGGCTGATTATGGCCATCGGCATGACCGGCGGACAGAATTTTGTCGGTATGAACTTTGACGGACTCGGCATTCAGCCGGTTGCCTCGACATTTCCCGTCGGCGGGCCCAAATACGGTAACTATCCCTGGATTGAGCTTGAAGGCAGTTACGGTGGCCTGCGCGGTACCGGCACAGACGGGGCTTGGGAACTTGCTCCCGATCCAGTCAAACTAGAAGGCGACCTGACCAAAGTTATGGACGCCCAATACGCACTGTTGCTTCATCTCATTAAACAGGCAAAATAACGCAAGGAGTACCGGATGAAGGTCATCGCATTTAATGGCTCTGCCCGAAAAGATGGCAACACCGCCAAACTGATCAACTATGCCTTTGAAGAACTGGCACAAGAGGGGATTGAGACCGAGCTGATGCAGCTTTCCGGCAGGCCGATCCACGGCTGTATCGCCTGCTACAAATGCTTTGCCAGCAAGGACCGTCGTTGTGCCGTGACCGATGACTGTGCCAATGAGTGCATTGAAAAGATGGATGCTGCTGACGGCATTATCATCGGCTCTCCCACTTATTTTGCCGCGATCACACCGGAGGCCAAGGCGTTGATTGACCGCTGCGGTATGGTCTCACGGGCCAATGGCGACATGTACAAGCGCAAGGTGGGGGCAGCGGTGGTCTCGGTACGCCGGGCAGGAGCGATCCACGTCTTTGACACCATCAACCACTTCTTTACCATCGGCCAGATGATCATCGTCAGCTCAAGCTACTGGAACATCGGGGTTGGCAGGAATATCGGCGATGTGGATGGGGACGAGGAAGGGATCAAGACCATGCGGGATCTGGGCAGCAACATGGCCTGGTTGCTGAAAAAGCTGCAGAGTTAGATATCCTCCCTATTTTGATAAAAACGATAGTTACTCTTGCCTGACCGTTTGACCTCATACATGGCATCATCGGCGGTGGCCAACAGGCCATCGCCATCGTCAGCATCCTCAGGAAAGACACTGATACCTATACTTGATCCGATACTATCCTTTTGCCCATTGGGCAGGGTAATCGGACACCGCAGGGCCAGCAGAATCTTTTCCGCCACCTGGCCAGCATCGTTGTAGCGTGTTAAGGCTCCCAGAATCACCGTAAACTCATCGCCACCAATCCTGCCGACTGTATCTGAAATACGGATACAGGCAGACAATCGGGCTGCTACGGTCCTGAGCACACGGTCACCGGCTTCGTGGCCATACAGATCATTAATCCGTTTAAAACCATCCAAATCAATGAACAGGAGGCCAAAGCGCTGACCGCTGCGCTTGGCAACCGCCACTGTCTGAGCCAGACGGTCAAGAAACATCCTGCGATTGGGTAGACCGGTCAACATATCAAACTGGGCCATCTGCTCCAGCCGTTCCTGCAACTCCTTACGCTCGGTGATATTCTCCTTTACCGCCACATAGTGGGTTATCACCCCGTTTACATCGGTAATTTGCGAGATGGAAGCGACCTCCCAGAACAGGGAGCCATCCTTACGCTTGTTATGAAACTCACCACGCCATTCATGGCCGTGCGCCACTGTTTCCCACATCTCACGGTAAAACTCATCCGACTGATCACCTGCCTTAAGTATCCGCGGATTATGTCCCAGCACCTCCTCCATACTGTAGCCGGTCAGACGACTGAAAGCCGGATTCACATACTCAATACTACCGTGCGTGTCAGTAATCACAATTGATGCCGGGCTATATTCCACCGCTGCGGACAGCTTGCGTAACCGGGCATCTTCAAGTCGGCGAAGCGTTATATCCCGCATGCTTGTCGCCCGCATCGAGTATCTGCCGGACCGGAAGCTTTTGCCGCGCACCTCCAGCAGACAGCGGCTGCCATCCTTGCGTACCCCCTCAACTTCATAGGGTTGGTCAAAACCGCTGGATACATGTTGATGAACCAGCTCATGGCAGCGGGAATCAAACAGGCTGTAAAGTGGCAAGCCCAGCAGCTCATCCCTGCTATAACCGCTTAACTCAACAGCCCGTTCGTTACAATCGCAGATAAGACCTTCACGGGAAAGCACAATTGCCTCAAACGAGGCCTCGGCAAGATGACGAAAATGTTCTTCACGCAGGTAGAAACGCTCACGGGAGCGGAGATAAAGACTTACAACAGCGGCCACCAGCAGTAGACTACAAAAAGCAAACAGCAGGTATGATTCTGAATTATTGATCATGTAGCTAGTGTACCACTATCTGCCAACATGGCAAGCAGCTCTTCTTCCGAAAGCACCGTCACCCCCAAAGTACGGGCTTTTTCCAGCTTACTGCCCGCTTCACTGCCGGCAACGACATAATCGGTCTTCTTTGAGACAGAGCCGGTCACATTGCCCCCCTCAGACTCAACCAGTTTTTTTGCTTCATCCCGCCCCAATGTGGCCAGTGTCCCGGTAAAGACAAAGGTCAGACCGGCCAGTCGACCGCCAACCCGTTTTTCCTCCACTGTTGGCGCAACACCGGCCGCTTTGAGCCGCTGCAGTACCGTCTGGTTGGCCGGGGCATCAAAAAAGGAGCGGATACTGATCGCCACAGCCGGGCCGACATCGCGGATACTGGTCAGTTCTTCCAGGGTGGCAGTCTGCAGATTATCGATACTGCCAAACCGCTCTGCCAGAGTCCTGGCGGTCCGTTCCCCCACATGCCGGATCCCCAGGGCAAAGATGAAGCGGGACAGTTCCTGCTGTTTACTGGCGGCAATGGCAGCCAGCAGGTTTTCCGCCAGCTTGTCCCCCATCCGCTCAAACTGCATGAAGTCATCACGGGTCAAGCGGTAGAGATCGGCAATATCTTTTACCAGCCCCAGGCTGATCAGCTGCTCGATATATTTGCTCCCCAGCCCGTCAATATCCATGGCATCACGGGAGGCAAAATGGATGATCGATTCTGCCAGCTGGGGCGGACAGGCCAGCCCGCCCTGACAACGCACCGCCACCTCCCCTGCTTCACGGGCCGCCCTGGAACCACAGACCGGACAGAGATCCGGCTCCGGCAGTTCCTGCTCTGCACCGCTACGTTGATCAAGCAGCACCTTGACCACCGCCGGGATCACGTCCCCTGCCCGCTCCACAATCACCCGGTCCCCGACCCGGATATCCTTGCGCCGGATCTCGTCCCAGTTATGCAGAGTGGCCCGTGAAACCGTGACGCCGGACAGCTCCACCGGTTCCAGACTGGCCACCGGCGTAATCACACCGGTCCTGCCCACCGAAAGGATGATCTCGTTGATCCGGGTGGTCGCCTGACGGGGAGGAAACTTACAGGCGATGGCCCAACGGGGTGAACGGCTCTTTTCCCCCAGTTCCTGCTGCAGACGCAGGTCATCCACCTTGATCACCATACCGTCGATCTCGTACAGCAGGGAGTCGCGCCGCTCTTGCAGATCCTGAAAACAGGCAATCGCACCTTCAATACCGCTGACCTGTCGGGCCTGATTACTGACCGGCAGCCCCCAGGCTGCAAGTTGGCTCATCAGTTCCGTTTGTGTCCTGGCCTCTGTTTCCATCACCCCTACCCCATAACAGACCATGGCCAGCGGACGTCTGGCCACCACTGCGGGATCAAGCTGACGGATGGAACCGGCAGCCGCATTACGGGGGTTGGCAAAGGGCGGTTCCCCCCCTTCTTCACGCTGCTGGTTCAACTGTTGAAAGGCGGCCAGCGGCAGGTAGACCTCGCCACGCACCTCAAGCAGGGCAGGCAGATTGTCCCCGGTCAGACGCAACGGCACATTGCGGACTGTACGGATGTTGGCGGTCACCTCTTCACCGACCTCGCCATCCCCACGGGTTGAGGCCTGCACCAGCAGGCCATCCTGATAGACCAGCTCCACGGCCAGTCCATCCATCTTTGGCTCACACTGATAATCAACCACGACATCATCAGGTAGGGCCAGCAGACTGCGGATACGCGATTCAAAGCCCCGTATTTCATCCTCCTGCATGGCGTTTTCCAGTGAAAGCATCGGCATCCGGTGCCGGACCTGACTAAACCGGGACTGAGCTTTGCCCCCCACCCGCAGGGTTGGCGAATCAGGGCTCAGCAGGTCCGGGCGCTCTGCCTCTATCGCCTGTAGCTCACGAAACAGGGCATCATACTCAGCATCGCTGATCTCGGGGCTATCCAGTTCGTAGTAGCAACGGTTGTGATGTTCCAGCTGCAGACGTAACTCTACCGCCCTTGCTTGCGCAGGATCTGAAGTAACAACGCTATCTAACAGGGAAAGTTGGTGCATAACAGCTCCTCTATCGGACACTAGACTTTGCACTATAGCAAAATTTTCAAACTGGCCCTTGATTTTTAACCAACCGGTCGCTATATTCCCTCTCGTTAGCACTCACCACAATAGAGTGCTAGCAGACACAACATACAACACCACACACCATAGCAACGAAAGGAGAAGTACCAATGAAACTGAGACCACTGCATGACCGTATCATCGTTAAGCGCCTGGATGGCGAAGAGAAGACAGCTGGCGGCCTGTTTATCCCTGACACCGCCAAGGAAAAGCCCCAGAAAGGTGAAGTTATTGCCGTGGGTAATGGCAAGAAGAACGATGAAGGCAAGTGTGCTCCCCTGGATGTAAAAGTTGGCGATTCAATCCTGTTCGGCAAGTACGCCGGCACTGAAGTCAAGGTTGACGGCGATGAGTTCCTGATGATGCGTGAGGACGACGTCCTGGCCGTTATCGAGAAATAGAGTGGTCTTTATCTAAATCCAAAGAACACAACATTCACAAACTAAAATCTGGAGGAATAGTCAATGTCTGCAAAAGAGATCCGTTTCAATGAGGAAGGCCGTAACGCCATCCTGCGTGGTGTTAACGCACTGGCTGACGCTGTTAAGGTAACCCTGGGCCCCAAAGGCCGCAACGTCATCATCGAGAAGTCCTTCGGCTCCCCGCTGATCACCAAGGACGGCGTTTCCGTTGCCAAAGAAGTTGAACTGGAAAACAAGTTCGAAAACATGGGCGCTCAGCTGGTTAAAGAAGTTGCCTCCAAGACTTCCGACGTTGCCGGTGACGGCACCACCACTGCTACGGTACTGGCCCAGGCCATCTACAAGCAGGGCTCCAAACTGGTTGCTGCCGGTCACAACCCGATGGAGATCAAGCGCGGTATTGACAAGGCTGTTGAGGCCATCGTAGCCGAGCTGCAGAAGATCTCCAAGCCGATCAAGGACCACAAAGAGATCGCCCAGGTTGGCACCATCTCCGCTAACAACGACAAGACCATCGGCGACATCATTGCCGAGGCAATGGAAAAAGTCGGCAAGGAAGGCGTTATCACCGTTGAGGAAGCAAAGGCTATGGAAACCAGCCTTGAGACCGTGGAAGGGATGCAGTTTGACCGCGGCTACCTCT
>DAIQQT010000153.1:0-6428 GCA_036786685.1 Trichlorobacter sp. | reverse complement strand
AACGACCGGGGTTGTTTTATTGAAGCTGCGACGCCTGTCAAATCCTTTACGGCAAGTAGTACTGATTACCGGCAGACCTGAAATTGAAACCGCTTCTGCGGCAGTAAGGTTAGGGGCCTGCAACTATCTGACAAAACCGATTCATCCCAATGAACTGCTGAATGCTGCACGCAATGCCCTCAACGCCAAACTTCTATTTGAAAAAACGGAACATCATCGGGCAGATCTTGAAGCAATTTTCAGCTCAATTTCAGACGGAATCATAATGCTTGATAGATCCGGCAAGCTGGTAAAGTCCAACGCAGCTGCCAGCCGAATTTGCAGTTCACTTGCGCACCACCTGCAGGACCCTGAAGATACAACGCAACTCCATTGTGATGGCACCTGTCGCCAGCTTATCCAAAAATCTCTCAAGTATGGTGTTCCGGGCGAGCTGGCAAGAATACGCTGCCAAAGGCCTCAGAAACAGCAGCAAGTTGTTACCATTACAACATCGCCCATACAGGACTATGCTGATACCTGCACCGGCATCGTAGTGGTTCTACGCGATGAAACCCGTATTGATGAACTGGAAGGGCACTTAAACAACCGTAAAGGCTTCGGCAGGATGATCGGGGCAAGCCTTCCGATGCAACGGCTTTACACTAAAGTTGAGGCTCTTGCAGATGTCCCCAGTACGGTATTGATACAAGGAGAAAGCGGTACTGGCAAGGAATTGGTGGCCGAGGCCCTGCACAGCAACGGCAGTCGGCGCACTAAAGCATTTGTCAAAGTCAACTGCTCTGCTCTGGCTGATACACTACTGGAGAGCGAACTTTTTGGCCATGTCAAGGGGGCCTTTACCGGAGCCATTGCCAATAAGATCGGGCGGTTTCAAATGGCAGACGGTGGAACCATCTTTCTGGATGAAATTGGTGATATCTCCCCAGCCATGCAGATGCGGCTGTTACGTGTTCTGCAGGAACATGAATTTGAACGGGTCGGCGATTCTACCACTATCAAGGTTGACGTACGTGTCATAGCAGCAACCAACCAGGACCTGACAGAACAGGTCCGCCAAGGGAAATTTCGCGAAGATCTCTACTATCGTCTGAACGTTGTAAAGTTAACGCTACCGCCGCTCCGTGAACGAATGGATGACCTGCAGTTGCTCATTCAGCATTTTCTGGAGCATTTTACTGTGACGTTTCAAAAACCGTTCATGAGTATCAGCCCTGCTGCATTAGCAATGCTTCAATCCCATAGATGGCCGGGGAATGTCAGAGAGCTGCAGCATGTACTTGAACATGCCTGCGTGCTGGCTGGTTCTGGTCATATCGATAGTGAAAACCTGTCATTGGATCTGCCTGTACGTCAAAACCAGTACCATTCTGCAGAACATACCTCTGAATACTCTCACACCGCCGTATCGCTCTCTTCAAGAATTAAAAATGCACTACTCAAAAGTGGTGGCAACAAGTCCAAAGCAGCAAAATTATTAGGTATTAACCGAAGAACCATCTACCGCCACCTGGATGAGCACAGCAGCGACTGACACACTTTTGTGACATCTTGTCTCACCTTTGTGCCATGCTACAGCAGCCTGGCACACCTGCCCCCCCCTATCTGAAACGACAGAACAGTTCCAATCCTCCACAAACACAAATATCAATCTGATTTTATTACACTATTACAAGGTGTCACACACTTGGCACGAGAGTTGTTAACTGAGATCAGACATACAATACGAATCCAAGGAGGAATCACTATGGTTAATCCTGTGCAGTTGCAGGTAACTCAGTATCTCTCATTTACCTTAGATGATGAAATATTTGCCGTAGATGTTGCCAGGGTGAGGGAAATTCTGGAGTTCAAGGGCACAACCAGAATCCCACAGGTGCCGGAGTATCTGCGTGGTGTGATTAATCTGCGCGGCAGTGTCGTTCCGGTAGTAGATTTACGCCTGTTATTCGGGTTATCTGCCACCCAGAGCACCATTAACACCTGTGTCATTGTACTAGAAATCAAGGTTGAGGGGGACACGGTCATAGCCGGTGCATTGGCAGACTCAGTACGGGAGGTCCTTGAGCTTGAACCGAACGAGATAGAAGCGGCACCACGACTTGGTAGCCACCTGAGCACTGATTTTATTGAAGGTATGGGGAAACATAACGATCAATTTCTGATGTTGCTGAATATTGACCGAGTCTTTGGCAGTGAGGCCATGGGCGCCATACTTCAAACAGGGACAATGGCCGAACACCTTGACGAAGCAGCCTGATACCAATCTTGTACATACACGAGGAGGTTTACCATGCAGTGGTTTTACAACTTGACTCTCAAATCCAAGCTGCTTGCCGGATTCATTATGGTCGCCATCATCGCCGCTGCTATCGGTGGTGTTGGCATCTACTATATTCACAAGATTGAACAAGCTGACACCAAGCTGTATGAAAAAATCACTATGCCAATGGGGGATATGGCTGCAATTTCAATTGCTTTTCAAAGACAGCGCGTCAACTCTCGTGACCTAATCAATGCCGCCGCTTTGGCGGACAAACGAAAATTTGCCAGCCGGATAAAAGAGCTGAGAGAGGGGAACAACAAAAACATCGCTGAATTTGAAAAAACTATTCTTACTGATGAAGGACACAAACTTTTTGATGAATACAAGAAGCTTCGTGCCGCTTACGGAGCTGAGCTTGACAAGATCGTTGACTTCGCACTGGCAGGCAAGAGTGCCGAAGCGCAAGAAGTTCTTACCGGATCTGCCGCTAAAGCATCTCGAGAATTACAAAATCAGATTGAAAAACTCATGGAAGCTAAGCTGAAACAGGCAAAACTGACATCTGATCAGAACTCAGCCGATGCAAAGCAAGCCACCCTGGTAATGACGGTCAGCCTTATTGTTGGCGTACTTCTGGCAATCGGGCTCGGATTCTTTATAGCAAGAATTGTCAATCGTCAACTTGGTGGTGACCCTAAAGAGGTAGGTGAAATTGCAACACTGGTTGGAAAAGGCGATCTTTCACGCGACATTCAACTGGCACACGATGACACCACCAGTGTTATGGCGTCAATGCAAAGCATGGTAACCGCCATCAAGAGCTTGGTAAATGATGCCTCCATGTTGTCTGATGCTGCCATAGCCGGTAAACTGGCCACCCGTGCTGATGCAACCAAGCATCAGGGTGATTTCCAGAAAATTGTGGTTGGAGTGAACGAGACCCTTGATGCCGTAATCGGCCCCCTGAATGTGGCTGCCGAGTATGTTGACCGGATTTCCAAGGGCGACATCCCGCCCCGCATCACTGACAGCTACAACGGCGACTTCAACGAGATCAAGAATAACCTCAACGGCTGTATTGACGCCGTCAACTCACTGGTTGCAGATGCTAATATGCTGGTGAATGCCGCAGTAGAAGGCAAGCTTGCCACCAGAGCCGATGCCTCCAAGCACCAGGGGGATTTCCGCAAGATTGTTGGTGGCGTCAACGATACTCTTGATGCGGTAATCGGACCACTTAATGTGGCTGCCGAATATGTTGACCGGATCAGTAAAGGTGATATCCCGCCACGCATCTCTGACAGTTACAACGGCGACTTCAACGAAATCAAGAATAACCTCAACGGCTGTATCGATGCCGTTAACGCCCTGGTGTCTGATGCCAATATGCTGGCCAAGGCAGCAGTTGAAGGCAAACTGGCCACCCGCGCTGATGCTTCAAAACATCAAGGCGACTTCAGTGCCATTGTAGCAGGCGTCAACAACACCCTTGATGCGGTTATCGGCCCGCTGAATGTTGCAGCCGAGTACGTTGACCGGATCAGTAAAGGTGATATGCCCAAGACCATCACCGACAACTACAATGGCGATTTTAACGACATCAAGAACAACCTGAACGTTTTGATTGAAGCAACTAATTCCATTACCGCCAATGCCAAGCAGGTAGCCCAGGGCAACCTGATGATTGAACTGAAAAAACGCAGTGAAAATGATGAATTGATGGAATCCTTAGCCAATATGGTTAATAAACTGAAGGAAGTTGTGGCTGAGGTGCAGGCAGCAGCCGATGGTGTTGCCACCGGTGGACAACAGCTCTCTGCCACTGCCCAGACCCTGTCACAAGGGGCAACCGAACAGGCTGCCTCGGCAGAAGAGATCTCCTCATCCATGGAAGAGATGTCCTCCAGCATCAAGCAGAATGCTGACAATGCCAGCCAGACCGAGAAGATCTCCAACAAGTCAGCCACCGATGCCCGTGAGGGCGGCAAGGCGGTCAATGAAACCGTGGCTGCCATGAAAGAGATCGCCACCAAGATCAGCATTATTGAAGAGATCGCACGGCAGACTAACCTGCTGGCCCTGAACGCTGCCATTGAGGCTGCCCGGGCCGGTGAGCATGGCAAAGGCTTTGCCGTGGTTGCCTCTGAAGTCCGCAAGCTGGCCGAACGCAGCCAGACCGCTGCTGGCGAGATCAGTGAACTGTCAGGTCGCAGTGTGCAGGTGGCTGAAGCTGCCGGTCAGATGCTGACCGCCATCCTGCCGGATATCCAGCGCACTGCCGAGCTGGTGCAGGAGATCTCTGCATCCAGTAAAGAGCAGGATGCCGGTGCTGATCAGATCAACCGTGCCATCCAACAGCTTGATCAGGTTATCCAGCAGAATGCCTCTGCAGCTGAAGAGATGGCCTCCACTACCGAAGAGCTGGCTGGTCAGGCAGAGCAACTGAAGAGCACCATCGCCTTCTTCAGCATTGACAGTCACGCTACCCAGCGTGCCCTGCCCCATCGTCCGGCAGCACACCATGCGGCTCCGCCAAGCCGCCCCCAGGTAGCCCATGCAGCGCCTCAAAAAGCAACTAATGGTGGTAGCGGTGTACGCATTGAACTTACCAATCCTGCCAATAGAGATGAAATGGACTACGAATTTGAAAAATTTTAAGCAGGAGTAGTTATGGCGTCGGGCGGAGAGTACTCTCTCCGCCCGGCATGTGCCAGGACAGTAGTTGAACGTAGCCAATATCCCCCTACGTGAATAGCATCAGAAATGTCTAAGTTGCCACGTATTCTAACAGGAGCACGTCAATGGCACATATCCTCCTGATTGATGACGATCCACAGATAATTCAAATGCTAACCACCTGCCTCGAGGGAAACGGTTACCTGGTGACTACAACATCGGACGGCAGCACCGGAATACACTTATTGCAGCAGTATCAGTTTGATCTGGTCATAACAGACATAGTCATGCCCAATACAGATGGCTTTGAAGTGATACTCTCATTGCTTACTCAGCCCCAAAGGCCCAAAATAATCGTTATGTCTGGAGGGTCACTAAACTTGTCACATGTTTTTCTGTTAGAAACTGCGCAAAAACTGAAAGCAGACAGGGTTCTAGCCAAGCCAGTTGGTATTAAAGAGCTGTTAACTGTTATCCATGAAGTAACTCAGACGACATAGGTGACAAACGTACTATTCTGTTTTACAATATCAGCCATGTTGCAACTTAGAATTATATACCGTCTCGTTTTTGTCATCATGCTGTTCCTCCTTCCATTAACAGCAGAAGCGGTTCAGCCTCGTACCCCTCAGTTGCTCTACCCTTCAAGTAAACGGATTGTCATCTTTGTAGCTGATGGCTGAGGCTACTGTACCAAGGCGGAAAGTTATTTCGCCACACGCAATATCCCTTTTGAATCAAGAGACATTCAAAAGAGCCACCAGTTCTACCGTGAATGGCATGACCATTTTAACGGCGATATTGTGCCGTTGATCGTATTTGATAACGGTAAGCAGGTGGTTGACAGCTTTGATCCACGGGCCATCAAACGGGCACTGAAGGCCACCGGTAGTACCTCCAGGAACAGGAAAAATCCATAACATGCCAACCATTATTGATACCCACTGCCATATTTACTACGATGATTTCAAGCCAGACTGGGATCAAATGCTTGAACGGGCCGAGACATCCGGTGTCAAAGGAATGATTGTGGTTGGCGCTGATGCAGTATCCAGCCAACAGGCAGTGGAGATAGCAGCCAGTCACCCCACCATCTTCTGCACCGTGGGTATTCATCCCCATGATGCCCAAGGGGTTGATGAAGCCACCATCACAGCACTGGAGGAGTTGGCACAGACTACTCCAAAGTGTGTGGCCATTGGCGAGATCGGCCTGGACTTTTTCAAAAATCGATCCCCCCGTGAAGATCAGGAACGGGTATTCAAGCGCTTTCTGCAGATGGCAAAAAAACTGGATAAACCGGTGGTGATCCATGACCGGGATGCCCATGCAGAAACCCTGGCCATGATCAAAAAAGCAGGCGTTACCAAGGGTGTGATGCACTGTTTTTCCGGTGATCTGGCCTTTGCCCGGCAATGCCTTGAACAAGGACTGTATCTCTCCATACCCGGCACGGTGACATATCCTTCAAACGAGCAGTTGCGGG
>DAIQQT010000152.1:0-6480 GCA_036786685.1 Trichlorobacter sp. | reverse complement strand
GGTATACAGAGACTAGAGCGACTGATTCATGGTCCTCATGCCAAATTTTTCCTGCCCAACCTGCATCTGCGAATAAATCTGGTGGACCTTGCCCTCCCGGCTCAGGCTTCTGATGGCAGGGTTCGGACCCCTGATTTCCATCCCCATGGTCCTGCCACCACCGATCTTTGGAATCAGCGTCTGCGAGATAACCCCCTCCATCACAAATGAAAGCTGGGCCCGGATCTGGGGTTGCTGGTAAGGCGGAAATACATCTACAATCCGGTTAATGGTCTGGGCGCAGGAATTGGTATGCAGGGTAGCCAGACAAAGGTGCCCTGTTTCGGACAGGGTCAGTGCAGCTTCAATGGTCTCAAGATCACGCAATTCTCCCACCAGCACCACATCAGGGTCCTGACGCAGGACATATTTAAGTGCGCATTTAAACCCCTTGGTATCAGACCCGACTTCCCGCTGATTTACCAGGCAGCCTTTATGGGGATGGAGATATTCAATGGGGTCTTCAATGGTAACGATATGTTCTTTACGATTGACATTAATAAAATCAATAATTGAGGCAAGCGTGGTTGATTTTCCGCTACCGGTAGGTCCGGTCACCAGAATCAGACCACGGGGCTTTTCTGCCAGATCCTTTACCACCGGTGGCAGCCCCAACTCCTCAAATGACATGATTTTGTAGGGGATCACACGAAAAACGCCAGCTACCGCACCACGCTGAACAAAAATATTTCCCCGAAAGCGGGACAGCCCCTTCACCCCGAAGGAAAGATCAAGCTCACTTTCCTCCTCAAACTTATGCTTCTGCGAGTCTGTAAGCACAGAATAACAGAGCTGCTTGGTTTCCACCGCATTCAAGGGGGGGAAATCAAGTGGACTCAACTTCCCATCTACCCGGATCTGGGGTGGTGTATTGGTGGTAATATGCAGGTCAGACCCCCCGGCCTCAACCAGGGTTTTCAGAAGTTCGTGCAGATTTGCCATAAAAGTAGCTCCTTAATCGTCTGAAACCGTTACCCTTAAAACCTCTTCAAGGGATGTAACCCCTTCTTTTACCTTGGTAAGACCGGACTGACGCATGGTCTTGATGCCAAGACGCATTGATTCACGCTTGATTTCTGCGGTATTTGCACCATTCAGGATGAGTTCACGGATCGGCTCAAGCATCGGCATGACTTGATAGAAACCTACCCGTCCCTTGTACCCGGTATTGTTACAGGTGGGGCAGCCTTTACCCCGATAGCAGGTATATTCCGAGACTTCATCTGCAGGTACACCAGCGTCAATCAGGGCCTGAGCCGGAATTTCCTCTTTTTCCTTGCACTCGCCACAGACACGGCGGGCCAAACGCTGGGCTGTAATCAGGTTAACCGCAGAGGCAACCAGAAACGGTTCAATGCCCATGTTCAACAGACGGTTGATGGTGGCCGGTGCATCATTGGTGTGCAGGGTGGAAAGCACCAGGTGACCGGTCAGAGCAGCCTTGACAGCAATTTCAGCTGTCTCAAAATCCCGGATCTCGCCGATCATGATAATATCAGGGTCCTGACGCAGGAACGAACGCAAGGCAGCGGCAAAGTTTAGCCCGATATCCTCATGCATCTGCACCTGATTAATGCCGGCAAAGTTGAACTCCACCGGATCTTCAGCCGTGGAGATATTTTCCGTCACCTTGTTCAGTTCAGCCAGGGCAGAATAGAGAGAAACCGTCTTACCTGAGCCTGTCGGCCCGGTTACCAGCACCATACCGAACGGCTTGTGGATTTCCCGCTTAAAGTGAGCCAGTGCCTCCGGCTCATACCCCAGCTTGGTCAGGTCTGTCTGCAGGTTGCTCTTGTCCAAAAGCCGCAGAACAATCTTTTCTCCAAACAGGGTGGGAAGGCAGGACACGCGATAGTCCATATCTCTGCCACCACCCAGCTTGATCTTGATCCGGCCATCCTGCGGCAGACGTCGCTCAGCAATATCAAGCTCAGCCATAATCTTGATCCGGGAGGTGATGGCATTCTTCAACTTCATGGGCGGCTTCATCACTTCATACAACACACCGTCAATCCGGTAACGTACCCTGAAGGTCTTTTCATAGGGCTCGATATGGATATCACTGGCTTTTTTCTTAATGGCATCCATCAAGATCAGGTTTACCAGCTTGACAACCGGAGCATCCTCGGTGGCACGCTCCAGGGAAGAGACATCCACCTCTTCCTCAGTATCCACCAGCTCCAGATCCTCCATATCAAGGTTGTCCATCACATCTGCAAGAGAAGCAGACTGATCATAATACTTATCAATGGCACCTTTAATATCAGACTCACCAGTCACAACCATTTCAACGTTGTAGCTGGTCATGAACTTGATATCTTCAATGGCAAACAGATTGGAGGGATCGCTTACTGCAACAATCAGGGTTGAACCAGCCCGATTGACCGGTATCAGGTTATACTTTTGAACAACTTCAGGAGGGATAATTTTAATAACAGCCGGGTCTATATCATAGTCGGCCAGACAGATCGTTGGAACGCCGTACTGACGTGAGAGAAACGCCACAAGATCAGGCTCTTTGACCAGCCCCTGTTTGACCAGAATAGATCCAAGCTTGCTCTGTCCGCCGGACATCTTCTGTTCCTGCAGTGCGGCTGTCAGCTGCTCACTGGTAATAATATTGTTTTTAACCAGAATATCGCCAAGGCGGCTCGTCTGCATGACACTCCAATCAATCGGTTAAAATAAAACGGTTTAAGCTGCGGATAGTAGCGGTCAATATCAAATACTGTCAAGCCTTTGCTGCATTGAAATAGGAGCTTAAGGCCTTCTCCATGACATCATGCTCCGGGGTAACGCCATGCCAGAGCGTAAAGGCCAGCTCTCCCTGGGCAACCAGCATACCCAGGCCATTAGCGGCCTTCAACCCACGAGTTCTTGCATCCAAAAGCAACGGAGTAATCGAGGGAGTATAAACCATATCGTATACCTTAGCATGGTCCGGCAGAAGTGCAAGTGTCAGACCATCAATTTTTTCACCTGCCATCCCCAGCGAAGTGGCATTAATAAGGAGATCAGCATCTGCCAGAAAGCAGTTGGACTGACCATCCAATGCAGCCCCATGCAACAGAGTATTGGGAAAAACAAGACGAAATGAATCACTGAGTTCCTCTGCAGCAGCTTTCGTACGGTTAAGCACCACAACCGACTTTACCCCGGCACGACAGAGGGCAGCCAATGCCCCCCTGGCAGCTCCACCAGCCCCAACCAGCACAACCCCGTGTCCGGCAACAGCACAGTCAAGGTCCTTCAACAACGAACAAACCAGGCCGTCACCATCCGTATTATGACCAATCAGCTGTCCCTCCTGATTAACCACCGTATTTACCGCCCCGGCCTGCACTGCTGAAGGAGCCAACCCGTCCAGCAAAGCCATAATACTGGTTTTATGAGGAATGGTGACGTTAAAACCACAGACGCCTAATGCACGCAGTCCAGACACAGCCGCATCCAACTGATTCGGCTCAACACGAAAGGGTACATAGGTAGCATTAACTGCAGCTGCATGCAGTGCTGCATTCTGCATCACCGGTGAAAGTGAATGGGTTATTGGACAGCCTATGATGCCATATATTCTGGTCTTACCGGTTATAACCGTACTATTTTCCATCAACCCCTCCTGCTGCAGCGGGTATACCATAGCGCCTTCGCATCTGCTTCAAGTTCTCCTGCCATTCAGGCACTATGCTCCCTGTCAGCTGCAGTAATCGTCCTGCTTCCTTGACGTGGCCACGTCGCGCCAGATCCTCTGCCGACTGTAAAAGGCAATAGGCATGAATGACAAGCGCCTTATGCGAGTCAGCATCTGGATGCCACCCCTTTGGAGTAAGCCGGTGCAGGGAGTACAACTTCCAGACTGCTCCCTCATCCAGTTGCCCTGTAACAGCTTCCGGCAGCCAGTACACCACACCCTGCTGGATCGGTTGCTGGTTACTCCAGGTAAGGGAATAGCGAGTAGAAAAATCCATCAGAATTGGACGTTCAGAGTGCAGTTTGTTAGCCAGATGAGCAAAGACAAGTTCAGCAGATAAAGTGCCTGACTTCCCCTTAAAAGCCGGCGCCAAGCGGGGCAATTCATGTTGATACCAGGGGAAGACGAGGTGAGGTATGTGGGCCAGGTCCAGATCCTCCCTGAACCGTTCAACCCCCTGCAGATACCAGAGCGGAAAAGCACCGCTATCACCCCAGGTAAACAGGAGCGCATCCTCAGGTAAAGGACGCAGAGTGTTATTTGCATAATCCTGAGCCAGATAGTTCTGATGTTGATTCTGGACCGGCAGATTGCTTGCCAGCTGCACCAGGGGAATAAGAAAGAAGAAGCATGTCAGTACAACACGATGCACCAGACCATACTGTTCGGGCTTCTGCGCTGTTGCTGCTCCCCTGCTTGCCACAGCAAACAGGCCAATGGCAACAAGTACAGCAGCCAGCAGGTAAAGTGGCGTGTAGAACTCTTCTGTGAGAAAAATCGACTCAACTTGAGGGTTAAAATACCCGGCAATAACCAGCCAGAACGCAGACAGGCAGACCAGCAGATAGCCAAAGAAAACCCGTTGTATCTGCCAGCAGGCCCACAAACCGACCAACACAAACAGCAAACCAACCCAGCCAAATTCATGGGGAAGACTGAAAGCAGCAAGTTGCTTAAGCAGCAGGGTAAAATCCCGTGAGTGGGGATCTTCAGGATATCCCCGTCGCAACAGATGCCACAGGAAACGCGAAAATCCATCGGGATCTCCCCAGTTCTGACGGGTTCCAGCAGCGGCCCGTAACGGTAGATAGAGTTGTACCGCTCCGCCAAGCAACAACATGCCAACGGTTATTATCCATTCGCGTATCCGACGAATAGCCTGTGGTGCTGTTGCCAGCACAAACAGCAGACAACCAGGCAACAGCAGCACAACAGTCTGGTGGGCACCAGTAGCCAAACCGGCCAGGAAAGCTGTCGCATACCACCAGGCGGGCTGCTCATCGCCATCTTGATAAGCTTCACGCCAACGCATGAGCATCAACAGCATAACAGCGCTTATAAAAGCCAGCAGGGGATAGGGTTTATCGTGATTACTCTGCAGCCAGAGTCGAGGGGAAACAGCAAAGGCAAAGGCACCGCACAACGCTGCAAGTTTTTTGGCAAATACAGAAAAACCAGCCTCGTCACAAAAACAGGTTTCTCGTAATAACACTATAACGAGGTGATAGGCAGCTAGACAGGCCAAGGCAGCCGAGACCGCTGTTGCAAGGTTAACCCGAAAGGCGATGTTCCCCAATGGCAGCCAGGTAAACGGTTTAGCAAAAAGCAAAAACAAGGGATAACCGGGAGAATGGGCAGAGCCTAGAAAGTGTATTGCAGTAACAAACTCTCCGCTGTCATAAAAGGTAATGCTTGGTGCCAAACTGCCAAGATACAGTCCAAATGGCAACACAAAGGCCAGTAATGACCAGACATCAGGAACTGGGTATCTGTTCAGTTTCATTACTGTTCACCGGACAGTACAGCCTGTTTACGCATCTTACCCAGGGACATGCCCAGTGACCATACCTGATACAAGCCACCAAGGATAACCGGAAAGAAACCAACCCCGTGTACCACCAATGCGATGCTGATTGCCTGAGTATCGGGAAGGCCAAAGGCGGCAAGACCGGTATAACAGGCCAGATGGTAGGTACCGATATAGCCGGGAGCCGCAGGCACCATAACGGCAAACACCAGCAACACCATAATAAAGAATGATGCGGTCAATGGCAGCTGAATGCCAAAGCCAAGCAATATAAGGTATATTGGCAGAGTTGCACTCAGCCAGATCAGCAAAGAGCTCATAAACACACCAAACAGGTCACGCACGCCATAGGAAAAACGCAGTCCCCCAAGAAACGATCCTGCAAGTGGAATAGCCTTCTCTGCAATTGAAGCAGGAAATGGCTTAAGTATACGGGCAAGCAGCGCCAGCGCAGCAACCGGTCGCAGTTTTAAAAGCACCAGAAATAGTATCATCCCGGCATAAAACAGCAGCATGGTTGTACCGCCTGCACGGAGCAGGGAGGCAGACTGCTCCATTCCTGGCGGTAATTGGAGGGTCAACAGGACCACTGCAAGCATAACCATCACACTAAAACCATCAAAAAGCCGATCAATTACCAGAGATGCAAACACCGCCGGTGCCTTCAGTTGTTCTTTTTCAGCAAGGACCCAAGCACGGATAAACTCTCCCAGACGGGCCGGAAAGAGATTATTGGCCATATACCCTATCAGTACTGCAGGATACAGAGATGAAAGGGGTAAAGGCCGTTCATGCAGCAACAGATAACGCCAGCGCACGGCACGCAGCCAGTAACTGACAAACGTAAGTAAAACAGCTGCGACAAGACAACGCAGATCAGGCTTCCGTAATGCTTCAACCAGCGATGGGAAAGCAATTTTGCGCAGCAATAGCAGCAGTAACA
>DAIQQT010000151.1:0-6485 GCA_036786685.1 Trichlorobacter sp. | reverse complement strand
GCAGCACGCCAATCAGGTAGAGTCGCTGCTGCTTCAAAACATCAGAAAAGCTCATAGTTCACTCCAGGTTACACCACGCACGTAGTCGGTATCATATACCCGATAAACGGCACTCCCGCAACCGCACAAAATGCACAATTTGCAACAATAGCTACAGTGTCATGCTCCCAACACTAAGCTACTGCCTTCCTTTGCATCCTTAGCGGCTTTGCGAGAAACAACTGCCCTGTATCTTTCGCCCGTTCGCTGCACTCACTCAAGGCGCCAAGCCGCCAAGAGAGACACCGACATAGTGAAACACAGAGCAACTGAGCAGCTGAGAACGGCCCGTTTTCAGGGGGAAGAGTAAAATAACAGAGTTGATTATTCCTGGTATTACTGCTAATTTAAGGATGCAAAATCCACAAATTAACAATTTGGTGCCATCATGATTCCACGCGCGATTGATCTGGCAACGCTGTCCACACCGGGCAAGGCAGCCATCCTGTACGGCCCGCGCAGGGCAGGCAAGACCACACTGCTGACCAGCTATCTGCAAGGCTGCGGCCTGCGCTTCCGTCTTGAAACCGGCGACAACATCCGTATGCAACATCTGCTGGGCTCTGCAGACCTGCAAGAGATTCTGGCTTTTGCCGAAGGATATGACCTCATAGCCATTGACGAGGCGCAGGAGATACCGGGAATCGGTACCGGGCTGAAGCTTCTGGTGGATCACCGGCCTGATCTGCGTATCATTGCCACCGGTTCCTCCTCTTTTGATCTTGCCGGTGCGGTGGGTGAACCGTTGACCGGCAGAAAGCGCACCGCCACCCTGTACCCGATCAGCCAGATGGAGCTGGCTGCAACCCTGAATCGTTTTGATCTGAAAGAGCGTCTAGCGGAGTTTCTGGTCTACGGCTCGTACCCTGAGCTGGTTATGGCAGGTTCCCGCAAGCAGCGGATTGAATGCCTTGAAGAGCTGGCCGGCTCTTATCTGCTGAAAGACCTGCTGGCACATGAGCGGATCAGGGCCTCACGCCCCATGCTGGATCTGCTGAAGCTGGTGGCGTTTCAGGTGGGCAGCGAAGTTTCCTTGAATGAGCTGGCCACCCAGGTGCGTCTGGATGTCAAAACCGTAGGTCGATACCTGGATATTCTGGAAAAAGGATTTGTGATTGTGCGGGTGGGCGGATTCAGCCGTAATCTGCGCAATGAGGTAACCAGCAAGGCCAAGTATTACTTTCTGGACAATGGCGTACGCAATGCGGTGATCAGCCAGTACAACGGACTGGACGCACGTAATGATGTCGGTGCATTGTGGGAAAACTTTCTTATTTCGGAACGGATCAAATTACGCGGTTATACCGGCATCTACGGCAGTTACTACTTTTGGCGAACCTATGCCGGGCAGGAGGTTGATTATCTGGAAGAGCGTGATGGCGGGCTCTTTGGTTTTGAATTCAAGTGGTCGGGCAATCGGCGGGTCAAGCCGCCCAAAAGCTGGTCAGAAGCGTATCCTGAAGGGGTTTGGCAGATGATCACGCAGGGAAACTATCTTGATTTCATACTTGCATAAGGCCTTAACCTTCTATCTTTTGCAGTTACCGCTTTTCTCCACGCCTTTGCGGCTTCGCGTGATACACGCTTTTGATGATTACAGCGTCTGAATGATCACGCGCCACGCCAACTGACTGCTTGCAACTTTACCAATAGTTTATTACAGTAACCACAATTACTATAATTTATTTCTGGTGGTGCTGATGAAGTTCTATGACCGGACAGATGAACTGGCAGAGCTGGCTACCCTGTATAAACAATCTGCCGATAGCGGACGGATGACCGTCCTCACCGGTCGCCGTCGTGTCGGCAAGACAGTGCTGGCGCTGGAGGCAGCGAAGCAGCACAAGCATATCTACCTGTTTGTTTCCAAAAAGGCTGAAGCACTGCTTTGTCAGGAGCACCTGGAAGAGATCAGACGACTGTTTAATCCGCCTGTTGTGGGTGAAATTCGACACTTCAGAGATATCTTCCTGTTACTGATTGAGCTGTCCCGCACAGAGCGGATAACCCTGATCATTGATGAATTTCAGGAGTTCTTCAGCAACAATCCGGCAGTCTATTCAGAGTTGCAAGGGATCTGGGATCGTAACAAGTCCAGCTGCAAGTTGAACGTGATCTTCATTGGATCTGTCCACTCCCTGATGTATCGCATCTTTCAGGATCAGAAAGAGCCCCTCTTTGGCAGGGCTGATCGGATCATGTTTCTCAAGCCGTTCAGTATCCGCTCCATCCATGAAGTAACCAGCGACTACAAGCATCCTGACATACAGACCCTGTTTGACGTATATGCCATTACCGGAGGCCTCCCCAAGTATCTTGAGCTACTGGCAGAAAACAAGGCATTGCCCAGGGCAGAGCTGTTTGACTTCATGTTCAAACCGTTTTCACCGTTTCTGAACGAAGGCAAGAACCTGCTGATCGAAGAGTTTGGCAGGGATTACGGCACCTATTTCTCCATACTGGAGCTGATAGCAAGTGGCAAAACCGCCAGAAGCGAGATTGAGTCGGTACTTGAGATCCATACCGGTGCATATCTGGCAAAACTGGAAGGTGAATACGCCCTGATCGACCGGCACCGCCCCATTACCGCCAAGCCGGGAGGAAGGCTGCAGAAATATTACATCAGAGACAATTTCTTAAACTTCTGGTTCAGATTCATCTACCGCAATCTTTCAGCAGTTGAGACCGGCAACTTTGACTACCTGCGTCAGATAACAGAACGGGATTATGCCACCTGGTCAGGCAGGATACTGGAGCGCTTCTTCCATGAACTGTTTGCCCTAGGCGGCAGGTACAACCGTATCGGCTCCTACTGGGAGCGTGGCAACAGAAACGAAATTGACCTTGTGGCTGTCAACGAGCTCACCAAAGAGCTGGTTGTCGCTGAAATCAAGCTGAACAGAAACAGAATCAATCTTGCTGACCTGCAGCAAAAAGCCCGTACCCTCTGCATGGAGTTTCAGGGGTACAGCATCAGCTACAAGGCATTGGGGCTAGAGGATGCTGCGGAATTGCTGCTGTAAAGGCCTCCATATTGAAACACGGAGCAACAGTGAACGGCTCGTTTCTCAGGGAGTAAGGCTTTTAACCCTACAAATTACTGCCTTTCTTTGCGCCTTTGCTGCGTAAGTGAACAACGTGAACGAGCGAGACACCAAAAGCCTTAAAGATTTTGACGGGATAAATGCTTGATGGACATCTGACACCACCAGAATCTTCGGGGTTACCCTACCCCTTAAACCTGCCACCTGTTTTACAGATGTTCCATGCAGTCAGATTTTGTTTTCCGTTGCGATGTTGCGACGTTGCGTGAGGCACAGTTTTTTATCTCTCGCCCGTTCGTTGCACTCACTCAAGACGCGGAGCACGCAGAGAACTACAAAACAGACTGACGGTACGGGGTTAGAAAGTCTTACCCCAAAACGCTGTGCAGCTGTTGCTTTCCTTTGCGTCCTTTGCGCCTTTGCGCGAGACAACGGTTTGTACGGCTCATGGTTTCACGCGGCGGCGCTACGACGCAGCGAACGGCAATTTCAGTGGTACATCCCGAGGCTAAGAAAAAGTTTCAGTTTCAGGATTCCCGTAAGCTGTGGTATCGTTACAAAAAAATGGAGACCTGTATATGGCAGCAACCGCCCAACAACTTGATCTGTCCCTGTTACCCCCCACTGCGCGGCGGGAGGTGCAGGATTTTTACCAGTTTCTTCTGACTCGAAGTAAAAAACAGAAACAGGCCGTTTCACAACAGCCGACACCGTACCGTTTTTCAGATCTCTGTGGATCATTATCATGGAAAGGAGATGCGGTAGCATATCAAAGGAACCTGCGAGATGAGTGGTAAGCTGCGAGCCGTGCTTGACACCAATGCAGTCGTCTCACTACTGGCTGGCAATCACAGCCTTTCACGGAAGCTTGAACAGGCTGAATATGTTGGAATCTCAATCATTACCTACCTTGAATTTCTTGCCTTTGATGGTCTTGCTGATACTGACCGTGCCTGTTTTGAAGCCTTCTGCAAACGGATCAACATTGAATCGCTGACGATTGATGAGGAGGGTAGCTTACTGCTGCAAAAGACACTTGAGCTGCGTAGTCACTACCGGCTGAAACTACCTGATGCTATCATCGGAGCAACGGCACTTTTCCGCAACGCCCTGCTTATTACGAACGACACTCATTTTTCCACTATTCCCGCTTTAACGATTGAGGCTTGCTGACTCCTGAACGCCTTAGTAACCTTGGCAGGTTACCCTACCCCCCAAAACCTCCATCCGCCGTTATCATGCTTCTATCCTGTCAAAAAGCTTTTAAGCTTTCAGAACTTTGACGGGATAAAAGCTGTAAGGATCCCGATTTCATCTTGTATGGCAGTATCATTTAGTGATACTGTATGTGCATGAATAACAAACACCGCAAGACGCTGGATGCAGTGTTTACCGAGCCAGCCCTTTCAAATATTGTATGGTCTGACATTGAGTCTTTGCTTATAGCTGTCGGAGCGCAAAGGTTTGAAGGTAATGAGTCACACGTACGGTTTTTGTTGAATGACATAAAGGCAACCTTTCACCGACCACACCCGCAGAAGGAAACGGACAAAGGTGCAGTTGTTTCAGTACGAAGATTTCTTGAAGCAGGGGGTATAAAGCCATGATGGAATATAAAGGGTATATTGGCAAAGTCGAGTTTGATGATGAAGCAGAAATCTTTCACGGCGAAGTAATTAACACCCGTGATGTAATAACATTTCAAGGAACCACAGTAGCTGAAATAAAGCAGGCTTTTCATGATTCTGTAGAAGACTATCTTGATTTCTGCACCCAGCTGGGCCATGAACCGGAAAAACCGTTTACTGGCAAGTTCATGGTTCGTATCCCGCCTGACCTCCACCGCAGGATCTACTCTTCTGCCCGGATTGCCGGGAAAAGTATGAATGCCTGGGTGATTGAGCAACTGAAACAATCTACCGTTTGTACGCATTAGCAGGTTGTTGAAAAACGTCATGAGGAGGCACGACTACACCTGCTGATTTGCTGACTCAGTGCCAATAAGACCCCCAAAACCTTTTCCTCTCGCCCGCTACGCTCAAGACGCCAAGCCGCCAAGAGAGACACCGACATAGTGAAACACAGAGCAACGGAGAGAACGGCTCGTTTCTCAGGGGGTAAGGCTTTTAACCCTACAAATTACTCCCTTTCTTTGCGCCTTTGCGGCTTAAGTGAACAACGTGAACGAGCGAGACACCGGAAAACCTTTTCCTCTCGCCCGCTACGCTCATTCTGATGGTGTCACAGACTATGGGCCAGCGCTCGGGAGTTGTCGCGATGTCCTGAAAGGCTAGCTCTATCTTGTTCAGAAAATCTGCACCTAATCCGGGAGCCTGCATTTCATAGTAACAGGCTGCGTCAAACAGTTCCTGTTCAGCAGGCAAGAGGAGCCGCAGGCTATAGTTCACAACCTGCCACGCATATCAGCGAGTGCCTCAAATGCATCTCTGGAGGACAAGACGCCAGCCTTGTATGCTGCGTAACGCATTTCTGCTTCTTCCAGCCAAAGGCGCTCATTTTCCTGCTCACCAAGATCGTCAAGGCTGGCCAGCAGATGCTGCGCCAGGATAGCTCGCTGTGACACCGGCAATGTCATCGCTTCTGCTTCAAATGCTTTTAAGTTTGCGTGCATACACACAACCCTCCTTTTCTGGATATTGTAGCAACTGACTCCTTATTTGCAAGAGCATATACGAAGTTGTTACATCCATACGAATCCCGAAGATCAAAAAATTACGATCCCGTATCTCTCGCCCGCTGCGCTCAAGACGCCAAGCCGCCAAGAGAGGCACAGTTTCACAACCCTTTTATGGAGTACCTCAAGAGTAAGCCTGCCACCTGTTTTACAGATGTTCCATTTTTCTCCGTTGCGGCGTTGCGGCGTTGCGTGAGGCACGGGTTTACCATTTTCGAATTATCGGTTGCGGCAAGGGATCTAATAAGGTACTTTATTCGTACCGGAGGTGTGCCATGAATTTTGCACAGGATATTCAACCTGTAACGTACCTGAAAGGGAATGCTGCCCACCTGCTGCAGCAGGTCAATGAAACCCGCAGGCCGGTCATTATCACCCAGAATGGCCTAGCACGTGCCGTGTTGCAGGATACCGCCAGTTATGAAAGCATGAAAAATGCCATTGCAATGCTTACCTTGATGGTGCAGGGGGAGAATGATATCCGTGCTGACAGATTGAGCGGACAGGAAGAGGTTTTCACCCGTATCGAAGCGAAACTGGTTGAGCGCAGAAAGCAGGCGGAATGACTACACGGCAACCCGTATGTGTGGTCGTCTGGACGAAAGCCGCTGAGACTGATCTTGAGTCTATTATTGAGTTTATTGCTGATGACAGTATTGATACGGCGCTTGCGGGAAAAAACGCTGCTTGAAACCGAAATTGCAAAT
>DAIQQT010000150.1:0-6497 GCA_036786685.1 Trichlorobacter sp. | reverse complement strand
GCCAACGCGATGGCGGATGATCGGACGCGACTTGTTGAGCAAGGCTTTGATGCACACATGCCAAAACCTATTGATATAAACCTGTTACTGTCAGAGTTAAAGCGTCTAACGGTAGCCACATCAACCCCCTGACCCGCTGATTCACAAGGCTCCACACACACAAAAGCCCTGTAACCAGCTATGGTTCAGGGCTTTTGTGTGTGTATAACCGAAAAGATTTCTAGCAGGTACTGCGGGCCGCATTAAGAAGGGCATAGGCTATGGCACGGTTACTGTATCCGAGATTATGCACCAGCATATCAGCAGCCGTTTCAAGGGATACCTTCCCTGACTTGAACAGTGCTACTACGGTACCGAATGCCATCCAACTCACCTTCTTTCAAAAAAGCTCATCAAGCTAATCGCTGCAAAAGAATCTGTTACTTATCTTTTCGTATCTCCTGGACAGGAACTTTAGTCTTCTAATCTTTTGAAAAAAGTCACCACTAGGGCGACGTTTTAAAGCCTGCCATTTCCTTTTCAAGGTTTTTGATCTGGCGGGAAAGCCCACTGACCGCCTCTTCCATCACACGGGTTGTTTTCAAATTGCCGGTTGCCGCCTGTTCCATCTCTTCTGCCGTATGCACAACCTGCTCACTTCCCTCAAGTTGCACCATACAGGCCCGCCGGATCTCTTCGATCATCCTGACAATGGTCTCGGTGGAATCGGCAATGGCAGAACCTGCATCATTGTGGGACCGGGCATTGATATGCACATTGGTCGCCAGTTGACGCATACTTGCAGATGCCTGATTGATCACCTCGGCATCACGGGTCTGATGACTGGAGGCACGCACGATCTGTTCAACCATGGCCCCCATCTCTTCCATGGCCAGCCGCATCTTTTCACCCTGCTGGGCATGCTGCTCCGTTGCCGAGGCGATCTCATTGACTTGTTCCGTCGCGATCTTGACCCCTTTGACGATCTTGTGCAGAGCCTCACCGGAACGATGGGACAGTTGCTCCCCCTCCACCACCGCCTGTTCTGAAAGGGTAATCGCCATAACCGCTTTATCAGTTTCCTCTTTAACACCGTTGACGATCTCGGCAATCTCGCGGGTTGAGGCAGTGGTCCGACGGGCCAGTTCTTTAATTTCATGGGCAACCACGCCAAACCCCTTGCCATGCTCCCCGGCCTGGGCGGCAATAATCGAGGCATTCAGGGCCAGCAGCTTGGTCTGCTCCGTCACCTCGTCAATCACCTGCAAAATGGTACCGATACTGGCTGCATGCACCGAAAGGTTGCCGATCGCCTGTTGCACCGTGTGGGAGGCACTGCGGATCTGATGAATACCACTGATGGTGCTTTCAACTGAAGTATTGCCTAATTCCGCATCCCGCAAGACATCCACCGAAATACGGGCTGTGGCCTGGGCACTCTCTTCAATCTGACGCACCGAACGTTCCATATCAGCCACCAGCACCGTGGTACGGGTAGCATTTTCCATCAGGTGCTGCACGTTGGCATTAATTTCGTTCTGACCACCAGCCATCCTGACAATCGAATCACTGACCAGCTCAACGGAACGCAGCAACTCCTCCACCAGCTGATTGATCTGAACCGTGCTGGAAACCATCTGCTGAATTGATGCCGCATTGGTTCCGGCAGCCCCGGAAAGTCCCTCCACCGATGAGGTTACCTCTTCAACCGAGTGCCTGATCTGACGGGCTGCCGACTTGGTCCGGTCAGCGGTATCCTTCTGCCCCTCTGCCAGGGCCAACCCCTGGGCCGCCACGGTATCAACGTTGGCACCAATCGTCCGCAGTTCATCAACCGCACTGCGAATACTGCCCACAACCCCACCAAGCCGCTCCAGCATCTCATTGAAGTTACTGTTCAACATCCCCACTTCATCCGGCGAAAGGTCGTCTCCACGCACCGAGAGATTCCCTTCTGCCGCCTGGTCCATCACCCCGGCCAGGCGTTTTACTCTGCTGGGCAGTTTCCGTGATGCCAGTACCAGCAGCACGGCAAGAAAGAGGAGCGCATTAACAAAAAAGAATAAACGCAACCCATCCGAGGGAATCTGGGTCGCAAGCCCCCCGGCCAGGGACAGCAGGATACCGCTAACGAGCAGGATTCTGATAAGCCGTGATCCAAATCCAAGGTTCTTTGCCATAGCATAATCCTTACGCACTACGGGATGACATGTCAGAGTGGCTTTCCTTATACCTCAAAACCGCTGCAAAACAAACGGTTCTTCTGGTTTAGGCGGTAAGCGGTCTTGCATTTTCCCATTCCGGCTCCTATACTGCCCGGACATTTTTCAGGAGGCTCAGCATGATAGAGATTAACTTTGACAAAATGGGTGGGCTGATTCCAGCCGTTATCCAGGATTACGAGAACGGCGAAGTACTGATGGTTGCCTTTATGGACAAAAAGACCCTTGATCTGACCCTGCGGGATGGCAAGACCTGGTTCTTCAGCCGTACCCGTAACAAGTACTGGATGAAGGGTGAAGAGTCCGGCAATACTCAGGATGTGATGGAAGTACTGACCGACTGTGATGCCGATACCGTGGTAATCAAGGTCAGGCAGAATGGCCCGGCAGCCTGCCACACCGGCAACCGCAGCTGTTTCTATGTGAAATGGGAAGATGGCCAGTGGGTCGAACACTCCAACCCGCTCTTCAACCCTGAGGAGGTCTACAAAAAATGAGTACCGTTCTGAGATTCGGTGTTCCCAAAGGCAGTCTTGAAGAAGCCACCGTGGACCTGTTCAAACAGGCCGGCTGGCAGATCGGCATATCCTCCCGCAGTTACTTTCCTACAATTGATGATGGTGAGATGAAATGTCACCTGATCCGGCCTCAGGAGATGGGAAAATATGTAGAGCGCGGCACCATTGATGTGGGGATTGCCGGACGTGACTGGATTCGTGAAAACGACTCCGATGTGGTTGAAGTCTGCGACATGGTCTACTCCAAGGTTTCCCGCCGCCCGGTCCGCTGGGTGCTGGTGGTGGCTCAGGACTCGCCGGTCCAGGGACCGGAAGACCTGCAAGGTGCCACCATCTCCACTGAGCTGGTGGAATTTACCAAGCGTTACTTCAAGGAGCGTAACATCCAGGTTAATGTTGAATTTTCCTGGGGCGCAACGGAAGCCAAGGTGGTTGACGGCCTCTGCGATGCCATTGTTGAGGTGACTGAGACCGGTTCCACTATCCGGGCCAACAACCTGCGGATCGTCTGTGATCTGATGGAATCAGTACCGGTCATGGTGGCCAACAAGAGCGCCTGGGAAGATCCCTGGAAACGGGCAAAGATCGAACAGATTGCCACCCTGCTCAACTCTGCCCTGCGGGCTGAAGGGATGGTAGGCCTGAAAATGAATGCCCCTGCAGACAAGGTAGAGGCGATCATCAGCATCCTGCCCAGCCAGAAGGCACCGACCGTTGCTCACCTCTATAAATCAGACTGGGTTTCTATTGAGAGCATCCTGCCGGAAAAAGAGGTGCGCCGGATCGTACCGGAACTGCTACGCCTGGGTGCAGAGGGGATTATCGAGTACCCGCTCAGCAAGATCATCTGATACCCACGTTACCAGAAACATGAAGCCCGCAGCGCGCCTTTCAAAAAAGGCATACTGCGGGCTTCGCACAGTACAGTATCACCAAGGGGCTGTCAGACAGCAGGAACAGCAGGCAGGACAAGCTGAAAGCGAGCCCCTCCAGAGGTATTGGCAACATCAATCCCCCCCGCCATTTTCCCTTCAATGATCACCTTTGACATATACAGCCCCAGCCCAACCCCCTGAGATTTGTGTTTGGTAGTAAAATAGGGGTCAAATATTTTTCCGCTGATGGTGTCAGGAATGCCACCGGCATTATCTTCCACCACAACCATGATCTGCCCGTTTTCCAACCAGGTGGTCACCGATATTTCCGGATTGGTAACCTTACGCTCCACCAACACATCACGGGCATTGTTAAACAGATTAAGCATAACCTGGGAAAACTCATTTCCGTTGCCCTGTAGCAGGCAGTCTGACTCCAGCTTCAGGTGCAGTGTGATGCCTGCAGCCTGAAATGAGGCCTGTACCAGATCAACGGTTTTCCTGATGGCAGCTGCGACCTCAAAACGGGCTGAAGTCTGCTCTCTCTTAAAGAAATTACGAAAGGTATTGATGGTCTGCGACATATGTTGAATAATTTCCATGCAGCCGCTGGAAAACTCATCAATCTTTGCATCATCAAGCAATGACTCGTCATAATCAACCCGTAACATCTGCACCATAATCCCCAACTCGTTCAGGGGCTGACGCCACTGGTGGGAAATGTTCGAGATCATCTCTCCCATGGCGGCCAGACGACTCTGCTGAATCATCATGGCATCCTTTTCCCGGTTTCTCTGCAGCTCTTCCTGCACCCGCGTCTCAAGAGTCCGGTTCAACGCCTCCAGCTGAAGCTGTTTAACATGCAGTTCCTGCTCTGCCAGCACCCGCTCAGAGATCTCCTCTTCCAGCAAGACTGCCTTTTCATGCAGTTCGTTGTTTGCCTGGGCCAGTTCAGCTGTTCGTTCTTCAACCCGTGCCTCCAGCAGTTCTTTGGCTTCCTGAAGACGCTTGGTAAGCTCCCGATTGTACAGGTGGACAGCAATACGGGCCTGTAGTTCCTCCCGCTGAAATGGCTTGGTAATATAGTCAACGGCTCCTGCCTCAAGCCCCTTTACCTTGTTACCCGTTTCTGCCAGGGCCGTCATAAACAGCACAGGAATATCACGGGTACCCTGCAAGGCCTTCAGCCTGCGACAGGTCTCGTAACCATCAATTCCCGGCATCATAATATCCAGCAGAATCAGATCCGGCCGGGCATAGTCAGCCCGCTTGATTGCGCTTTCGCCATCCTCAGCAACAAGAACAGTATAGTTAAATGCCACCAGACAATCACGTACAACCGCAAGATTATTGGCATCGTCATCAACCACAAGAATAACTGATCGCCGTTCACCGGATGAAGCCACCTGTTGCCCTGCAGAAATCATGTAGCTGCTCCTCGACATTGTTCTACCAGCGCCAAAATAGCCTTTGCCTTAAACATCTTTGCCAGCTCACGCAATCTTTCGGCAAAGCAACGGTAGGCACTGTTTTGGGCCTCCAGCGCCGTTGCCCAGGCCTCAATCTCCAGCATATCGCCCATCATAGCTAAACCGTACAACACTTCCAGCTCTGCAGCAGGAGGAACCACAAACGGTTCCTCCTCGTTCCCAAATGGCTGTTCACGTTTGTCGTGCGAGATAGCAGCCACCTCTGCCTGCCATTCAATCCCGAGCAGCAGGGCGATTTTCTCAAGCAGAAGATCAATACGGATCGGCTTGGTTACAAAATCATCGCAGGCGGCAATAAAGGTATCCTTGTGGTTACCGTCTGTCACGGTAGCGGACGCACCAATAATTTTTATTGCTGAGAAATCGCTGTTATTTCGCAAACGGGTAGCAAACTCAAGGCCATCCATCTCAGGCATAACCAGATCCAGCACCACCAGATCCGGTCGATGTTCAGACACCAGTTGCAGGGCTTCCTGACCGTTTTGAGCCGTATACAACTCAAATCCCAGCGGCTCAAGCAATGAAACCAGCAATGCCGTATTACCCACCGTGTCATCAGCCACCAGTATTCTTTTACGCCCGCCGTGGTAGCCGACAATATGGGATTCCGTCTTTTCAGTGCTGATCTCATCAGCCACCAGGGAAGGTAACGGCACCTCCAGCCAGAAAGTACTGCCCTTACCGGGCTCGCTCTCCACCCCTATCTTTCCCTGCAGGAGTGTCAGCAAACGCTTTGTGATGTTAAGCCCAAGGCCAGTCCCTTCCCGGGCCTGACGGTCACTGGCAAGCTGGGTAAAGGGCTCAAAGATGACCCCCAGTTTATCCGCAGGAATACCGACACCGGTATCTGTCACCGCACAACGAAACAGACCATCTCCGGCCTGTCCGTAGCTCACCCGCATGGTAACACTGCCCCGGCGGGTATACTTAACTGCATTTGAAAGCAGGTTCAGCAAGATCTGGCGCAGCTTGCGTTCATCCCCATGCACATAGGCCGGCAACGGGGTTTCCGACTCGTAGTGAAACTGCAGCTCCTTCTCTTCCGCCTGCAGCTTGGTAAGGTTAAAAACCTGGGCGATCAAGGCGGTAAGGTCAAAAACCCCATCCTCAACATCCATCTTGTTGGCTTCAATCTTGCCGACATCAAGGACATCGTTGATAAGCGTCAGCAGATGCTCGCCGCTGTTGCGCATGATATCAATCTGCTGTCGTTGTGCATCAGACAGGTTATTATGCAGCCGGAGTATCTGGGCATACCCCAGAATGGCATTCAAGGGCGTACGCAGTTCATGGCTCATGCTGGAGAGAAAATTGCTTTTGGCCAGGTTGGCTGATTCGGCCTGCTCCTTTGCAATGGTCAACTCTGCCGTACGTTCCGCAACCAGCCCTTCAAGGTGATCACGGTGATTGATC
>DAIQQT010000149.1:0-6548 GCA_036786685.1 Trichlorobacter sp. | reverse complement strand
TGTAGATAAACAGCCCGGCCTTGGCTGTTTTCATGGCATCATCAGGCCGTGGCTCAAAGGCGTGGGCCTCTACACCGGGCGGCAGTAACAGGGTGACCTCGGCCTTGTCACCGCCAATACTGCGGGCAAAGTCATAGAGCGGAAACAGCGTGGTGACAATCTGCAGTTTTTGTGCAGCTGTTGGGGCAGACGTCTGTTTTTTATCCTGGCAGGCCATCAAGGTAACAGCAAGCATCAGCAGGATAACAAAACGGATGATACGCGCAGAAAACAGACAGTTCATCAGCAGGCTCCTTATGCTTCGTTAAAAACACCAAACACACGAATAACACGCACAACACAGAGAGTCAAACCGCTCTGCACTCCTGCAATACCAGCTCTTGCCCCCAGCCAACTACCATCTTACGCATTGAATCAATCTGTCCGGTTTTGTGTAAATACGGATCAACCGTCATGCGGAACTGATGACTGACACCGCTTGCCCGTAAAAGTTCAGCACTCTGTTCTGCCAGGGTGCCGCTACCGACAACCCCGGTGATCTGATCGTACAGTTCAAAGGGCGCCTTCAGATCCATCCCGACCCAATCAAGATGTGGCAGACAGGCAGCCAGCCGTTCCGGGTACGGCCCGCCGGTGTGCAAGCCGGTCATAAACCCCATCCGGCGTATTGCTTGCAGAGCCTCCGGCAATGACGGCTGCATAGTCGGTTCACCACCGCTGAACACCACCGCATCCAGCAGGCCGCACCGCTGCTCCAGCAGATGCAGAACATCTTGCCATAATACGCTTCCCTGCTGTCCAACCGGCAGCAGATGCTGATTGTGGCAGTAGTCACAGCGCCAGGGGCAGCCCTGGCAGAAGACCACTGCGGCCAGCTTGCCGGGATAATCAATGGTGGTGAAGGGGGTCAGTCCGCCGATGGTGAGCATGTAAGAATGATCGCCTTATAAACGCTTTACAAGCGCGTTTCCAGCGCTTTGCGAGCCACCTCAGGGGTAACATCTGACTGTTCACCCAGAGCAGTCAGACCGTGGGCCGTCAGCTGCTCCAGCACCGCAGGGATACAATCCGCTCCAAGGCCATAGCTACTCAGGCGGGTAGGCACCTGCATGGTCTCAAAGAATGCGCTGGTCTTTGCAATGGTCGCCTCAATCCGTTCCGCGTCACTGCCGCTGGTGATACCCCAGACCCGTTCAGCGTACTGCAGCAGTTTTTGCTGTTTTTTCTCAGCGCATACCGTCAGCATACCCGGCAGTATCACTGCCAGGGTCTGGGCATGATCCAGCCCATAGAGGGCGGTCAGCTCATGTCCGATCATATGGGTAGCCCAATCCTGTGGAACGCCGGCCCCAATCAGTCCGTTCAGCCCCAGGGTGGCGCACCACATCAGATTGGCGCGGACATCGTAGTTTTCAGGCTCAGCCAGAGCCTTGGGGCTTTCTTCCAGCAGGGTCAGCAGCAGCCCTTCGGCAAAGCGGTCCTGTACCTTGCCGTCAACCGGATAGGTCAGGTACTGCTCGGTAATATGCACAAAAGTATCCACCACCCCGTTACTGGTCTGCCTGGGTGGCAGGCTGTAGGTGGTGACCGGATCCAGCACCGAAAACCTTGGAAACACCAACGGACTGGAAAAGACCAGTTTCGCCTTGATCGAACGGCGGGAGATTACGCTGCCGTTATTCATTTCAGAACCGGTACCGGGCAGGGTCAGCACGCAGCCAAACGGCACCGCCTGTTTGATGCTTCTGCCGTGGGTGGTAAGGATCTCCATCGGATCCCCCTGGCAGGGCATGGCCGCTGCCATGAATTTCACGCCATCGGCAACCGAACCGCCGCCTACTGCCAGCAGAAAATCAATCCCCTCTGCCCTGGCCAGTTCCACACCACGCATCAGAGTATCAAAGTCCGGGTTTGCCTCAACACCGCCAAACTCAATCAGGCGATATCCGGCAAGGGCCTGTTTAACCTGATCATACACACCGTTCGCCTTGATACTGCCACCGCCATAGACCAGCATCACCCCGGCCTCTTTGGGGATCTCCTTTGCCAACGTCTTGATGCGCTCTTTGCCAAAAATGATTTTAGTGGGATTGTGAAGTACAAAATCTTGCATCGGTTATACCCCCTGAAGCTGTTATGTGCTGAGTCCATCTGCTGATCTATAGCGAATACTTTTGTCATGGTCAACACAAGGCAATGGCAGATTTGCGATTAAAGGTGTATTTTGTGCTACTATCGGCAACGTCAGTTTTTTTGAGGAATATCCATGAATATTGTCATCACCGGCGCATCAAGCGGCATCGGCCTTGCCCTTGCGCAGTACTATCTGAAGCAGGGTGCCACCGTGGCTGCCTGTGCCCGCAGGGCCGAATTACTGGAAGAACTTGCGGCAGCGTATCCGGGCAAGGTCATTCCCTATGCGCTTGATGTGCGGGACACAGCGGCGATTAAGGCTGCTGCGGATGATTTTATGAACCGCGCCGGAACCCCTGACATCGTCATTGCCAATGCAGGGGTGAGTCGCGGCACCTTGACTGAATACGTCGAGGATCTGGATATTTTCCAGCAGGTGATGGATATCAACGTACTGGGTATGGCTAGAACCTTTCAGCCATTTATTGCTCCACAACTTAAGGCAGGCACCGGCAGACTGGTGGGGATTGCCAGTGTGGCCGGTTTTCGCGGCATACCCGGCTCAGAAGCCTACTCAGCCTCAAAGGCGGCAGCCATCTCGTATCTGGAAAGTCTGCGTGTAGAGCTGCGCGGCAGCGGCATCGAGGTGGTAACCATTGCCCCGGGCTATATCAGATCACCCATGACCGACATAAACGCCTATTCGATGCCGTTTCTGACCGATGCTGACGACGCAGCAGAACGGATGGCACGGGTCATAGAACGGGGCAGTTCATTTGCGGTGATACCCTGGCAGATGGGGGTGATTGGCTGGCTGCTGAAACGACTGCCTAACTGGCTGTATGACCGGGCCTTCAGCAAGGCACCCCGCAAGTCACGCAGCGCCAGGGTTTGACAGACGGTAAAACAGCTGCGCTGCCTCACCTACGGCACAGGGTAAACGGTGCAACCGCCCGCTCAAGTATGCCAAGCAAATGGGCGATGGCAACGCCGTAGTTGGTGATCGGCACCCCGCTGCGTCGGCAGTGCAGGATCCGGGAGAGCATGCTGCGCCGGTTCCAGACACAGGCGCCGCAATGGATGACCAGCCGGTACGGCGACAGGTCTTCCGGGAAGTCGCGCCCCTGCACGTGAACAAACTCCAGCCCTTCCCCCACCCGACGGGTCAGCCAGCTAGGAATCTTGACCCGGCCGATATCTTCACCGATCGGGTGATGTGAGCAGGCCTCGGCAATCAGCACCCGGTCACCCGGTTTCAGGCTTTCAATGGCAGCCGCCCCTCTGACAAACTCATCCAGATCCCCTTTATAACGGGCAAACAGTATGGAGAAGGAGGTAATCGGTATGTTGGCCGGGGTCTCATCAGCCACCTTGCGGAAGGCCTGGGAATCGGTAACCACCAGCGCCGGTGGCTGCTTCAGGCGTTCCAGTGCGCTGACCAGCCCCGTGTCCTGCACCACCAGGCTGATCGCATTATTGTCCAGGAGGTCGCGGATTGTCTGGGCCTGGGGCAGGATCAGCCGACCCTTGGGAGCCTCCTTGTCGATCGGAACCACCAGCACCACCAGTTCGCCGGGGCGTATCAGATCACCAAGCAGGGATGGCGGGGTGATAAACTCCTCCGGCACTGATTGCACAAAGGCCTCAATTAGATCAGGTATGCCTGCCCCGGCTTGTGCGGAAACAGGCACCGTACGGCAACCGGCCTCCTGAAGCCGGGTCACGGTCTCCGGGGCCGCAGCGCCCAGGTCATGTTTGTTGAAGACCACGATCACCGGGATCTTCCGGGTGGCAAACTGATTCAGCAGGTCATCCTCAAAGCTGCCCCACCTTGAACCATCCAGCACCAGCACTGCCAGGTCAGTGCGCTCAAACACCTTGCGGGTCTGCTGAACCCGCAAGGTGCCAACCGCCCCTTCATCATCTATCCCTGCCGTATCAATAAACAGCACCGGACCGATGGGCAGCAGCTCCATCTGTTTTTCCACCGGATCGGTGGTGGTGCCGGCCATTGCCGATACAATCGAGACCTGCTGCCGGGTAAGGGCGTTTAACAGTGATGATTTGCCCGCATTCCGGCGCCCGAAGATGCCGATATGGAGTCTGATCGCCTTGGGGGTTGCCTGCATGTTCTGCTCCTTCTGTCAGAAAGCCCTGTTCAGGCCGCTGTCTGCACTGCTGCGCGCCGTCTTTCCAGGTTAGGTGAGTCGCCCCGCCCGCTGCCCGGTATCCGTCCGATCTTGCGAAACAGTTCCTGTAGCTGCTGCTGGCAGAGCAGTGGTTCTTCTCCGCAACAGGCCTTGTCCGGGTAGATCTCGTAAAGACGACGATAGCGGTGCGGAGTCAGGTTAGGCATGATCACATTGGCTCCGCAGAGCAGCCCCTGCTCCCTGCCGGAATCAGGCTGCAGGGTTGCCAGTGCGGTGGTGCTGGGGATGTTGGCATCCGGGCAGACCATCCGCGCCAGTGCCAGGGTCTTGCAGGTCATCAGTCCGGTGTTGGGCACCTGCGCTCCAGCAGCCGCAGCAGCGGGTGAAGACCGCGTCCCCAGTGGCGTAGCCGGGTGCGGCAGAAAGGGGCCGATCCCGATCATATCCAGATCAAGAGTGCGGAACGTCTCAATATCATTGGCCAGGTCTTCAAAGCTCTGGCCGGGAATCCCCACCATGATACCGCTGCCGACTTCGTAACCAAGCCCGCGCAGGGTTGCAAGCAGCGCCATGCGGCTGCCTGACGGTCCCGGCAGTGGCGGATGAATCCGGTTGAAGAGTGTCTCGTTTGAGGTCTCAAAACGCAAAAGATACCGATCTGCCCCGGCCTCTTTCCAGGCTGCAAGATCATCACGGTGGCGCTCGCCAAGGCTTAAGGTGATGGCAAGACCGGTCTCCTGTCTGATGCGGCTGATCAGCGCCGTGACCCAGCCACGGGTGATGGCGTGATCTTCTCCTGACTGCAGCACCACACTGCCATAACCGAACTGCACCGCCAGCCGGGCTGATGCCAGTATCTCGTCAGGGGTCATGCAGTAACGCTCCATCCCCCTGTTGGCAACCCGTAAGCCGCAGTAGCCGCAGCTGCGGCTGCAGCGGTTTGAAAACTCGATCAACCCCCGCAGGTGTACCTGATCGCCGACATGCTCCCTGCGGATCCTGTCTGCGGTGCGAAAAAGGAGCTTCAGCGGTTCTGGCCGTTCTTCAGCCAGCCACTGCAGGATATCGCTGCGGGATAGTGCTGTTGCCACGGTTGCAGGGGGGGAGGGGCTGCTCAGCAATAGACATCCCGCTTTCCGCTGGCTACAGCAGCAACAAGCCTGCGGGCAGTGGCGCCTGGTCCTCCGGCCATGCCGGAGATAAGCCGCTCCACAAGGGGGAGACCAACGGCCTTTGTTGCAGGAGATGCGTAATCAAGCAGGTATTCCATGAAGGTTGAGAGGGCGTTCGGATCACAATGTTCCTTGATGGCCCCCGGCCTGGCCAGATCCATGAAATCAGCGCCGACCCGCCCCAGACGGTAGCAGCCGGTGCAGAACGAAGGGATATAGTCATGCAGGGCCAGATCCCTGATCACCTCATCAAGGGTGCGGTGGTCACCCAGGCTGAACTGGGCAGCTTCCGCCTGATCAGGGGCAACGGCATAGCCGCCGGGGGTGGTGCTGCTGCCGGCAGAGAGCTGCGAAACACCCAGCGCAAAGCTGTCACGGCGTATTTCCGGTGTTTCCCGGGTGGAGATGATAATGCCGGTGTACGGCACAGCCAGGCGCAGAATGGCGATAATCTTGCGAAACTCCGTATCGCTGACCGGTGCAGGCGGTCTGCAGGCAATGCTTGAACCGTCAGCCGGCTCAAGTCGTGGAACCGAGATGGTGTGGGGGCCGATGCCGTAGACCTGCTCCAGCTCCTGAATATGCTGCATCATGGCCAGCAGCTCAAACCGCCAGTCATACAGGCCGAACAGCGCCCCGATCCCGACATCGTGGATACCGGCCTCCATGGCCCGGTGCATGGCTAATGCACGCCAGTCAAAATCTTTTTTTCTGCCGCTGGGATGCATCGCAGCGTAGGTTGGGCGGTGGTAGGTCTCCTGAAAAAGCTGATAGGTGCCGATGCGGGCATTGGCCAGCAGACGGAATGCATCGGTTGCAAGCGGGGCAACATTAAGATTGACCCGCCGCACCTGCCCGGTGCCGCGTGAGGTGGCGTAGATGGTCTCAATGGCGTCAAGCAGCCAGGAAAAACCCTGTTCCGGGTATTCCTCGCCGGAAACCAGCAGCACCCGTTTGTGCCCCTGCTCCACCAGTGCAGCGACCTCGGCGCTTATCTCCTGCCGGGTGAGGGTGCGCCGTACCGCCCCCCCGTTACCTGCCCGGACAGTGCAGTAGAGACATTCGTTTCCGCAGAGGCTTGAGACATACAGCG
>DAIQQT010000148.1:0-6574 GCA_036786685.1 Trichlorobacter sp. | reverse complement strand
AGCATAACCTGCCAATCCACCGGACGGTTTTCAACCGCCGGTGATCAGCGCGTTATCGCACATGGCTTGCCACGGTTGCAGGGGTAACCGTGATTGATCTGCCAAAGAACCTTGAAAACAATTGACAGGACAGGGAATTTTCAGGCAAGCTCCTCACCATGATCCGACGTTACTCCTTCATAGCGCAAGCAGGTGTCACCATGCACGGTGCAATGGAGTAAGGTACGTTATTTAGAATCATCACAACCAATTACCCAAGCCCGTCTCCCATGGAGGCGGGCTTTTTTATTTCCCCCTCCGCAGACGGCACAGCAAGGAGGAGGAACTATGTCAAAAAGCAGCGCATTTGATTCACTCATGACCATTACCAAGCGGCCACCGATTGTGATGGTGGAGGGCCGGGGCTCATGGCTGACAGACAGCAGCGGCAAGCGCTACCTTGATTTTATCCAGGGCTGGGCAGTCAACAGCCTGGGGCATGCACCGGCAGTAATCAGCCAGGCCCTCAGCAGCCAGTCAGCCCGGTTAATAAGCCCCAGCCCGGCCTTTTACAACCAGCAGGCCATTCGTCTGGCTGATCTGCTGACCACCCACAGTTGCTTTGAGCGGGTGTTCTTCACCAACAGCGGGGCAGAGGCCAATGAAGGGGCTATCAAGCTGGCGCGTAAATGGGGCAGCCTGCACAAGCAGGGCGCCTATGAGATCATCACCATGGTCAACGGCTTTCATGGCCGCACCCTGGCAACCATGTCTGCCTCAGGTAAACCACACTGGCAGGAGCTGTTCGAGCCCAAGGTGCCCGGCTTTGTCAAGGTAGCGCTGAATGATCTGGATGCGACGCGGGCGGCCATCACTGAGCGCACCGTGGCGATCATGCTGGAACCTGTGCAGGGTGAGGCCGGGGTGATTCCGGCCAGTCAGGCATTTTTGCGGGGTTTACGACAGCTGGCTGACGACCATCAACTGCTGCTGATCTTTGATGAGGTACAGACCGGCATGGGACGGCTCGGCTCACTGTTTGCCTATCAGCAGGCCGGGATAGAGCCGGATATCATGACCCTGGGCAAGGGGATCGGCGGCGGGGTTCCGCTGGCTGCCTTGCTGGCCAAAGAGGCAGTCTGTTGTTTTGAAGCGGGTGATCAGGGGGGCACCTACAACGGTAATCCGCTGATGGCTGCGGTTGGCTGCGCGGTGCTGGAAACCATGCTGCAGCCAGGCTTTCTGGAACAGGTCTGTGACAGGGGGGCGCAACTGGCAGAGGGATTGCGGAGGCTCTCCACCAAGTATGGCCTGGGTGAGGTGCGGGGAACCGGTTTGCTGCTTGGTATGGCGCTGCCGGCCGGGAACGGAGATGCCATTGCCGAGGCAGCCCGTGAGCAGGGCCTGCTGATCAATGCTGCCCGGCCTGACACCCTGCGCTTCATGCCGGCCCTGAATGTGAGCGCAGATGAGGTGGATACCTGTCTGGCCATGCTGGATCAGCTGTTTGCGCAGCAGGCGGCATGACCAGCAGCCAGTTGGTGGTATACTGATCAGACAGAGGAGACGGACCATGCAACGCTATCTACAACAGAGCGAAATCATCAACTGGCAGCACCCACTGGTACTGGCCAAGGCCGCTGAGCTGGCTGCAGGATTGCCTGACAAAACCGAAATCGCCCGAAGCTGTTTCACGTTTGTGCGGGACCAGATCAGGCACAGCTGGGATTACCGCCAGAACCCGGTTACCTGCCGGGCCTCGGATGTGCTGGAGCAGGCCACCGGCTACTGCTATGCCAAAAGCCACCTGCTGGCAGCACTGCTGCGGGCTAATGGTATCCCGGCCGGGCTGTGTTACCAGCGTCTGTCGGTTGGCGACAACGGGCCGTCCTATTGCCTGCACGGCCTGAATGCGGTCTGGCTGGAGCCGTACGGCTGGTACCGGATTGATGCGCGGGGCAACAAGCCGGGAGTGGATGCACAGTTCTGTCCGCCAATGGAGCAGCTGGCCTTTCAACTCCATGCACCGGACGAGGTCGACCTGCCGGAGATCTGGCCTGAGCCGCTGGCAATGGTGGTGCAGGTGCTGATCGGTTGTGCTACAGTGAATGAAGTCTACCAAAATCTGCCGGATATTACGTTGCCAACAGAGCTGTAAAGCGGTGATGTAGTCAAGTGGCTTTCTGAAAATAACCCTGAAGTGATATATACACAGTAAAGAAACTTCATGCCATGGGAGGCTGCTTATGCTGGGAAGAACTCAAAGATGCCTGATGCAACTTTCGGCGCTTGCAATCGCACTCTGCACCGTTGGTCTTTTCCCGGATGTTGGCCGGGCGGCAACGGGCACTGCCGGTCTTTGGGTAACCCCTCTGGAAATTGATTTCGGTCCGGTAGGAGTAGGCAGCACAACAGCACTGGCTGAAGTGACCATAACCAATAGCAGTGTAACTACCCTGAATAATTTTACCGGAGGCGAGCTCAGTCCCCCCTTTGCTATGTCTCAGGATTGCGGTGGCAGTTTGGCATCAGGAGGAACCTGCCGTTACTACTTTACCTTTTCCCCCACTGCTGAAGGCGGCTTCAGTGCCGTATCGTCAACCAGCACCAGTCTGGGCAACATCAAAATCAAGCTGAAAGGTACCGGTGTGGGGGCAAAGGTGGTGTACGATGCCCACAGCCTTGATATGGGTACTGTGGTGCTGAACGCCAATGCCACCCAGCAGATTGTGACGTTACGCAATGTTGGGCTGGCCCCTTTGAACAATTTTGCAGGAGGCGGGCTCAATGCCCCCTTTGGTGTTTCTCAGGACTGTGGCAGCGATGTTGCACCGGGCGGTTCCTGCTCTTATTATTTTGACTTTTCACCCTCCACAGCGGGATCGTATACGGCTACCTCAACCACTTTCAGTAATGGAGGATCGGTTACGGTTGATCTGAAAGGCTCCGGCAGAAACCTCTTGTCATTTGGTTCAGGCCAGCGGGTTTCTCCGCTTTCCCTTGATTTTGGTCCGGTGGGGGTCGGTACCACCAGCCCCCAGCTCAAGACCCAGATTTATAATCAAAGTCAGTTTGATGCAATAACTGACTGGTCCGGTGGTTCGGTCTCCTCGCCATTTTCTAGCACCCAGGATTGCGCTTCCGGTGTCCCTGCCGGTAATAATAGCTGCTACCAGTATTACCAGTTCAGCCCTGTGGCTGCCGGTGATTTCACAACCACATCCACCGTGACCAATAGCGCCGGCTCGTTCAGCATTACGCTGCGCGGAACCGGTGTAGCCCCCTCTTACCTGGTCTCACCGCTTTGGCTTGACTTTGGGCCGGTTGCCCTGAGCAGCACCAGTCCAACCCAAATCGTTACCATTACCAATACCGGGCTCAGTCCTATTACCGGCTGGGAGGGCGGCGGCGTGAACTCACCTTTCAGTGTCAGCCAGGACTGTGGCTCCAGCCTGGCGGTAGGAGAAACTTGTCACTTTTACTATGCCTTTGCTCCTGCAACAACAGGCTTTGTAACGGCCCAGTCCCGCGTAAACACCAATGCCGGCTCGTTTACCATCCTGCTGCAGGGCGGAGCCCATCCGGCGGAGTATTCGTTAGGGGTCACCTTTCCCGGCACGGGACGTGGTTCTGTGAGCAGCTCACCGGCCGGTATAAATTGCAATACTGACTGTTCACAAACTTTTACAGCAGGTTCGCTGATTACTTTGACACCCGTTGCCGACCCGTTCTCGGTTTTCAGCGGCTGGTCCGGCAGCTGCAGCGGAACCGGCAACTGCGTGGTTACTGCCAATGCCGACAAGAGCGTGATTGCCACCTTTGCTATGGACGCCACCCACAAAGCCAGACTGGGTGCAAATTACTATCCGACACTGACCGAGGCCTACGCAGCCGCTGCAACAAGCGGTAGCGTGATTGAGGCATCCGCCACCACATTTTTCGAAAATCTGACCTGTAGTGCCGCAAAGGCAGTGACCTTCAAGGGCGGGTATACAGAAAGCTACCTGTCTAACAGTGATAGTTACACAACGCTGCTGGGGATACTGACTATCGGAAACGGCTCGCTTACCGTGGAGAACCTGATCATCAATTAGGTTGCTCAGGCAGGCGCACCAGTGCCGTTGCTGGTCAGTTGTACTATAGTGACGGAAGGTTGGCACCATCTGCCGTTTTTGGGATTATTGCCAACCAGGCAGCAACAGACCGAGCACGTGCCAAGGAAGAAACGATGCGCAAGCAATTACAACAACAGATCGAACGGCTGAAGACAGCGGGAGCGTCCTACGTTGATGTACGCTGGTATCCCGTTGAAGAAACCGAGCATCTGATGATCTGGAATGGCAACTTGAAGAATGCTGCCGCATCCCGCGAGAGCGGGGTGGGTGTCCGTGTCTTGTACCAGGGGGCGTGGGGGTTTTCTGCCTCGTCTGATGCGGCCAATCTCACTGCACTTTTTAACAAAGCCCTGGATAACGCCCGCGTGGCGGCGCAGCGGCTTACCTTTCCCGTTCGCCTGGCAGAGAAGGCGCCTGTCCAGGGCAGCTTCTCCAGCCCGAACCGGATCGACCCGTTTTCCATCCCGCTGGCAGACAAGGTAGGGTTCATGAAGGCGTTGGACGAACGTCTGAACCAGCCGGGCGTCAGCCAGCGGGTGTGTGAGCTGAGTTTCACGCGCAAGCAGATCGTGTACCTGGATTCCGAAGGAAGCGAGATCGAGAAACGCATCATAGACCTGTTCCCCTCGATGCAGGTCATGGGGCTGGATAGCCACGGAGAGACCCATGGGCGGACGTTCCACCCTACGCTCGACAGCGCGACCCGTGGTTGGGAAACCATTGATCCGGCCCTGTTCAACGCGCAGGCCGAGCGGATCGTGCAGGAGATGAATGCGGTGCGGGTCGCGGAGACCTGCCCCACGGATGTGCGTTCCGTCATCCTTTTGCCCGGCATCATGTACCTGCAAACCCACGAAACCATCGGCCATGCACTGGAACTGGACCGCATCCTGGGCTATGAGCTGGCCTATGCGGGCGGCTCGTTTGTCAGGTTGGATGATTTTGGTACGCTACAATACGGCTCCCCCAAGTTGACTGTCCGGGCCGATGCGACCCTCCCCAACTCCCCTGGCAGTTTTGGCTATGATGATGATGGCGTGCCGGCACAAAACAACCTGCTGATTGACCAGGGCCTGCTGGTGGGCGCTATTACCGGGCGCCAGATGGTGGCTGAGGCCAATGCCCGCGCCGGGAAAACGATCTTCAAGGGCAGCAGCGGCGCCAACCGAGCCACCGCCTTTTACCGGGCGCCGATCGAGCGCATGACCAACATCAACATCGACCCTGGCACTGATGGTTCGCTGGATGAGATCGTCAGGAACACTGAAAAAGGGATCATCCTGGATGGCGACAAGAGCTGGTCCATCGGCTCCAACCGGGAGCAGTTCCATTTTGCCGTTGATATCGGCTGGCTGGTGGAAGATGGCGCAATTACCCGGGTGGTCAAGAACGCCACCTACCGGGGGGAGACCGTCCCGTTCTACAATTCACTTTCAGCCGTGGGGGACCGCTCCACCTGGGAGCTGCTGAGTGTGAATAACTGCGGCAAGGGACAACCCAATCAGATCATGCAGTTGGGGCATGGCGTGCCGGTCTGCCGTTTTGACCAGGTGACCATAGGAGAGTAGCGGTGAAGGAACAGATTCTGCAAACCTTGCACGACCTGCGCAGTTATGCGCTTGAAAAACAGATCGATGCCGCGTTCTTCCTGCACGAGGAAGAGAGCTGTCTGATGCGGTGCGCCAACTCGGCCATTTCGCTCAACACCAACGAACATCTTCTGCGTCTGGAGATCACCGCCTATGAAGGGCGCAAACGGGCCAGCTTTGAACTGATCACTGCCTTGGGCAATATGGCGGAGATGCAACAGGGGGTGGATCGTGCTGCAGAGATGGTCAAGCATGCTCAGGCGCTGGACTACCAGCCCACCATGCCGGCCTTTTCAGAAACCTTTATTGATGAAAGCGGCTTTGATGCCGGCCTGGCCGGGATCACCAATGCGGCCCGCCTGGAGTTTTTCAATCAGGCTGTGGCAGGACTTGAAGCGGATGAGATCACGCTTTCCGGGATTTTTTCCACTGGCGTAACCACCCTTGCGCAGATCACCACCCGTTCGGAACATTGCCAGTATTTCAAGACCACGGATGCGCAGATCAGCATTGTCCTGTCGCATGCCACCTACAAATGGGAACTACTTGCCGAGCAGTCGGCCCGGCAAATAACTGACCTGGACCCGTCCGCGCTGCATTGTGACCTGGCCTTTCTGCTGGAGCAGTACCAGCAGGGCAAGCTGAAGGTCCTCTGTGCGTGCGACATCCTCAACGAGGGCTGGGACTGCCCGCAGGTCGAGGCCCTGTTCATGGCCCGGCCGACGCTCTCAAAGGTGATTTATCTACAGCAGCTCGGACGCGGCACCCGCAAGGCCCCCGGCAAGGAATGCCTGATCGCCTTTGATTTCGTGGATAACGCCAGCCGGTACAACCAGGCGCTCAGCATGCACAGCGTGCTCGGCGAACGGCTCTACCGTCCGGGCGGGCTGC
>DAIQQT010000147.1:0-6610 GCA_036786685.1 Trichlorobacter sp. | reverse complement strand
CACCGCCGCCGCACCATGATATCTATTCCATCGAGGATCTGGCAGAGCTGATCCACGATCTGAAGAACGCCAACCGTCGTGCACGGATCAGCGTCAAGCTGGTTTCCGAAGTAGGGGTTGGCACTATTGCCGCCGGGGTGGCCAAGGCCCACGCCGATGTGGTGCTGATCAGCGGGTATGATGGCGGTACCGGCGCTTCGCCGATCTCCAGTATCAAGCATGCCGGTCTGCCCTGGGAGCTTGGTCTGGCCGAGACCCATCAGACCCTGATGCTGAACAACCTGCGCAGCCGGATCATCATTGAGGTTGACGGCCAGTTAAAGACCGGTCGGGACGTGGTGATCGGTGCTCTGCTGGGGGCCGAGGAGTTCGGCTGTGCCACCGCGCCGCTGGTGACCCTGGGCTGCGTGATGATGCGGGTCTGCCACAGCAATACCTGTCCGGCCGGTGTGGCTACCCAGGATCCTGAACTGCGCAAGCGTTTCAGCGGCAAGCCGGAGTATGTGGTCAACTTCATGCGTTTTGTGGCTCAGGAAGTTCGTGAAATCATGGCTCAGCTGGGCTTCCGCAGCTTCAACGAGATGGTCGGACGTGCCAACGTGCTGGAGCCGAAGAAGGCGGTTGCCCACTGGAAGGCACAGGGGCTTGATTTCAGCAACATCCTCTACAGCCCTGATATGGGGATCGGCGCCGTCAGCTACTGCACTGAGGCTCAGGATCACGGACTTGAGAAGTGCATTGACCTCTCCAGGCTGCTGGAGATCTGCAAACCGGCCCTGGAAAAGGGTGAGAAGGTGACGGCGGAACTGCCGATTACCAATATTGACCGGGTTGCCGGTACGATTGTCGGTAACGAGATTACCCGCAACTTTGGTGCAGAAGGGTTGCCTGAAGGAACGGTTACCCTGCGTTTCAACGGTTCAGCCGGTCAGAGCTTCGGCGCCTTTATCCCCAAGGGGATGACTCTGGAGCTGTCGGGCGATGCCAACGACTATCTGGGTAAAGGGCTTTCCGGTGGCACCATTGTGGTCTTCCCGCCGGCCGGTTCGACCTTTGTTGCTGAAGAGAATATTATTGCCGGCAACGTGGCCTTCTACGGCGCCACCAGCGGCACCGCCTATATCCGCGGCATGGCCGGCGAGCGTTTCTGTGTACGGAACTCCGGCGTCAACGCGGTGGTTGAAGGAGTCGGCGACCACGGTTGTGAGTACATGACCGGCGGCATTGCGGTCATCCTTGGTTCCACCGGACGTAACTTTGCTGCCGGTATGAGTGGCGGTATTGCCTATGTGCTGGATGAAAAAGGGGATTTCAGCAGCCGCTGCAATACGCAGATGGTGGAGCTGGAGCAGCTTGGTGAACAGGATCTGGCAACCCTGCGTGAGATGATCAGTAATCACCAGCAGCGGACCGGCAGTGCCAAGGCCGCAGCGGTGCTGGCTGACTGGAATAGCTATCAGGCTAAGTTCGTCAAGGTGATGCCGCGGGATTACAAGCGGATGCTGGAGGCGATTGCCCGTGCGGAAGCTGCCGGGTTGAGCGGTGAGGCCGCACTGATTGCCGCGTTTGAGGAAAATTCAGGGGATGAGCAACACTAGCATCTTACGCTTTTAAAGTTTTAGAGACTAACAAACTACAGGAACACAACCATGGGAAAACCAACCGGATTTATGGAATATTGCCGCGAGATTCCGGCAGACCGTGCACCGCTTGAGCGGATCAATGACTGGAATGAGTTCCATCTGCATATGTCGGAAGAGGCGTTGCGTACCCAGGGGGCCCGCTGCATGGACTGCGGAATTCCGTTCTGCCATACCGGTACGCTGCTCTCCGGCATGGCCAGCGGCTGCCCGATCAACAACCTGATCCCCGAGTGGAATGATCTGGTTTATCGAGGCCTGTGGCAGCAGGCGCTGGATCGTCTGCACCGCACCAACAACTTCCCGGAGTTTACCGGACGGGTCTGTCCGGCACCCTGCGAGGGCTCCTGCACCCTGGGGATGAATGATCCGGCAGTAACGATCAAGAATATTGAGGTCAGCATTGTTGAGCGTGGCTGGCAGGAAGGCTGGGTAACCCCCAATCCTCCCAAGAGCCGTACCGGTAAAAAGGTGGCGGTGGTCGGTTCCGGTCCTGCCGGTCTGGCTGCTGCAGCTCAACTGAACAAGGCCGGACATACCGTGACGGTCTTTGAACGGGCCGATCTGCCTGGCGGCCTGCTGATGTACGGTATCCCCAATATGAAGCTGGACAAGCGCGAGGTAGTGCTGCGCCGGATCAAGCTGATGGAGCAGGAAGGGATCAGCTTTGTCTGCAATACCGCCATCGGCGGCAGCGACTACCCGGTTGAGAAGCTGCGCAGTGAGTTTGATGCCGTGGTGTTGGCCACCGGTTCGACCGTGCCGCGGGACCTGCCTATTGAGGGGCGCAGTCTGAAGGGGGTTCATTTTGCCATGGATTTCCTGGCTGCCAATACGAAGGCTGTGCTGAACCCCGGCACTGATTACATCTCTGCCAAGGACAAGGATGTGATCATTATTGGCGGTGGTGATACCGGCACCGACTGTGTGGCTACCTCACTGCGTCACGGCTGCAAGTCGGCGGTGCAGCTTGAGATCATGCCGCAGTCGCCGGAGCAGCGTGCTGGTGACAACCCCTGGCCGGAATGGCCCAAGGTGCTGAAGGTGGATTATGGTCAGGAAGAGGCTGCTGCCCGGTATGGTGCAGACCCCCGCACCTACCTGACCACGGCAACAAAGTTTGAAGGTGACGCCAACGGTAACGTCACGGCTGTGCATACGGTTGAGGTCAGCTGGGGCAGGAATGAGAAGGGGCAGTTTGTGCCTACCCCGGTGCCCGGCACCGAACAGGTCCGTCCGGCAGGGCTGGTGCTGCTGGCCATGGGCTTCCTGGGGCCGGAACAACCATTGTTGGATGCGCTGGGTGTTGAACGTGATGGGCGCAGTAACATCAAGGCCGAGTATGAGCAGTACACCACCAGCATCCCCGGTGTCTTTGCCGCCGGCGACTGCCGTCGTGGCCAGAGTCTGGTGGTCTGGGCCTTTAACGAAGGCCGTGGTGCTGCCCGTGAGTGTGATCGTTACCTGATGGGAGAGACGGAGTTGCCGTAGTTTGGCGGCCTTCTGGATGAGGCATCAGACTGCTGAATTGAACTCATCCATCTCGTATGGGTCATTGGCTGGCTGATGGTTGATCCGTCCATTTTTAGCTGTTTGATGGGCCATGCGATGCAGGGCATCCATTGCCTGGGACAGGTGGGTTGCCACCGAGAGATCATGGTTGGCGCGACAGGCTGCTTGCAGCGCCTGTAGTGCGGTGGTCAGGTAGTAGCTGGTATCCGTATTTCGCATTATTTCCTCCAAATAGACCGGCCCCGTTTGAAGCGGGGCCGGTCTATTGTTTTAAATCTCCCAGTTGTCGATCTTCATGGTGCCGTTTTTGGCCAGGTTTACCTGCATCTTGAATACCCGATCCAGCAGCTGCGGTTCATGCCCTGCCTTACGGGCCAGGCAGTCCTTGGTGGCCATGTCCAGATACTCCTGCAGCAGCGGCTTGTAATCCGGGTGGGCACACTTGGTGATGATCTCCTGAGCCCGATCCTTCGGTGCCAGACCGCGCAGGTCAGCCAGACCCTGTTCCGTGACCAGTACATCCAGATCATGCTCAGTATGGTCAACGTGGGGCACATGGGGTACCACGCAGGTGATGCCGGTCGGGTCGGTCTTGGTGGGCCGGGCCGACGGTGTGTGCATGATGGAGAGGTAGGCGTTGCGCAGGAAATCACCGGAACCACCGATACCGTTGATCATACGGGTACCGCCCACCAGGGTTGAGTTGGCATGGGCATAGATGTCAAACTCCACCGGGGTGTTCATGGCGATGCAGCCCAGACGGCGGATAGGCTCCGGGTGGTTGGCTATGGAGAGCGGCCGCATCATGACCTTGTTGGCGTATTTGTCCCAGTTGTCATAGAAACGCTTGAAACCATCAACTGAGAAGGAGAGCGAGACAGTGGAGGCGAAGTCCAGCTTGCCGGAATCAAACAGGTCCAGCATGGTGTCCTGCAACACCTCGGTCCAGACCTTCAGGCCGTTGAAGGGGCCTTTGGCAAGGCCGCCGATCACGGCATTGGCGATGGAGCCCACCCCGGACTGCAGCGGCAGCAGGCTTTTGGGCAGGCGTCCGACTTTAACCTCGGTCTGGAAGAAGTCGATGATGTTGTTGGCAATCGCCTCGGAGGTGTCGTCCTGCTCACTGAAGGAACGGCCATTGTCCGGGCGGTTTGATTCGATGATGGCAACGATCTTGTCGGTGTCGACCCGAACGTAGGGTGAACCGGCCCGGTCATCAACACGACTGATCAGATAGGGCAGCCGGTTAGGCGGACTGACCGGTTCAATAATGTCATGCAGACCTTCAAAACTGGGTATTGAGGTGTTGATCTCAATAATAATCTTATCAGCAATCTGCACGATCTCCGGTACGGCACCGCAGGAGGCGGTCAGCACCAGTTCTCCTCTTTCAGTAATGGCAGAGCATTCAATGATGGCAATATCCAGCCGACCGCCATTGTCCTTGGTATAGAAGCCATAGCCCAGGTCCTGGGCAAACATGGAGAGGTGGCGGTCACCCATCCGGATGCGACCTTCGTTGATGCCGGCCTGGATGTTCTTGCCGGTCTGGTAAGGCCAGCGACGGTCAATCATATCGAGGGAGGCCCAGCGGTCTTCGGTTTCAACCCCGACCGAGGCGCCGATAAACAGGTTGAATTTCAGTTTGCCCTGCAGGTTGTTTTTTTCAACATGGTCCGCCAGGGCAATCGGCACCATCTTGGGGTAGCCGGCAGGGGTAAAGCCGGACCAGCCGATATTCATGCCGTTTTTAAACAGCGGGATGACATCCTCAACAGGTTTAATCCGTACGTGGAGATTTTTTTTTCTGATTCTGTTCCGTAATTCCAACATCTGTGTGCATCCTCCTCTGGAGTACGAGAGCCTGGCTCGTTCCGTTGTGGTACCCGTGTCTGGACAAGGGTGAGCGAACGGTGCTACAAATCAAATCGAACGTTCGTTCGATTGCTATCATAGCGATAGGCTATTGTCCGGTGCAAGAATTAATTGCGGGTTGGTAGCAATAAATTGGATTTTGCTCATGAGTTTGCTACTCTTTACTGTCGTATCTCAGATCAGAGGGAGTGACATGTCCAAGGCGGATTGTCGTAGCAGACTGGTGGAGGTTGGGACCCGGCTGTTTGCTGAACGCGGCCTGCACGGTGTCAGCATCAGAGAGCTGTCGCAGGCAGCAGGGACCAGTATCTCTATGGTATCCTACTGTTTTGGTGGCAAGGAAGGGCTGTATGCGGCTGTTCTTGAGGGGCAGTTTGCCTGTTTTGAGCAGATTGATGCGTTGCATCAGGAACGGGGCGAACCGTTGCAGTTGCTTGAAACCTACCTGCGCTGGACTATCCAGCGTCACCGCAATAATCCCCATCTGTTGCGCTTTTATACCAGCGAGTTGACCAACCCCACGGCCTTTTTCCCTTCCATTGTTGCACCGGCCATCAGCAAGGTGATCAGGGTGCTCTCTGAAGTGATCGAGGACGGTGTTCAGTTGGGGGTATTCCGCAAGGAGATCCATGCCGTTAATGCCTCTTTGGCCTTGGCTGGTATGGTTAACTACTTTTTTCTCAGTCTGCTGGCTACAGAAAGCCTGATCAGTCATGCGCCTGAGCAGGATGAACAGCTGGTACAGCAGTACCTGCTGATTTTTACCAAAGGCATTATGACAACATAGTGACAGTAAGGCGTTTCTAAGGTTTAGAATTGCTACATACAGGCTATCATGCTATAAGCTAGACAACACCTGAGCCACAGGGAGCCTCCCTGTGGCTCTTTTATTGACCAGAAAGAGAGAATGACGATGATCAGCGCCAACAACATCAGCCTTGCCTATGGCAAGCGGGTGATCTTCAAGGATGTAAATATCAAATTTGTACCGGGTAACTGCTACGGCCTGATCGGTGCCAACGGGGCCGGCAAATCCACCTTTCTCAAGATTTTGGCCGGGCTGTCAGAGGCAGATTCCGGTACGGTTTCGGTGGGGCCCAGGGAGCGGATCTCCTTTCTGAAGCAGGACCAGTTTGCCTTTGACGAGCATACGGTCTTTAATACCGTGATCATGGGCAATCAACGGCTGTACGAGGTGATGCACGCCCGTGAGGCGATCTACGCAAAGTCCGAGTTTACTGAAGAAGACGGCATAAAGTCGGCTGAGCTGGAGGCTGAGTTTGCCGAGATGAACGGCTATGAGGCCGAGTCTGAGGCGGCGGTACTGCTGAACGGACTGGGGATACCGGAGGAGCTGCGGAACAAGCAGATGAAGGAGCTGGAGGGGGGCGACAAGGTGCGGGTCCTGCTGGCCCAGGCCCTGTTCGGCAACCCGGATATCCTGCTGCTGGACGAACCGACCAACCACCTGGATCTCAAGACCATCAACTGGCTGGAGGAGTTCCTCTCCCGCTTTAACAATACCGTGATCGTGGTCTCCCACGACCGTCACTTTCTGAACCAGGTCTGTACTCATATGGCTG
>DAIQQT010000146.1:0-6623 GCA_036786685.1 Trichlorobacter sp. | reverse complement strand
GGAGTCCAAGGGACGTGCGCAGTATCCGCAGTTACGGAAATCCCGATCTTCAGTTTACTCTGCAACGTCCGTACAGGCTGGAGCAGATAGCAACACTGCTGGCCTGGCCACCAACCGGCAACATCACGTTTCGGATTATGCATGCTGAAACCAAACAGGTTCTACAGGCAGGGACACTTGTAAAAGGGAGCTGTGCTGATCAGACCTGGTGCGAAGGCTCTGCAGTAATCAGCAAGCGAATTGAACCAGGTACCTACATCGTGCGCTATGATGACAACGCTGCAATTTGTCTGGCCAATGAGAATGCTTTTGCCACGCGACTGTCAGGAATACCGCTGGACCCGCTTGAGTTGCTGTAAACTGTTGTAATTGTTGTTGGCCTTGGTAGGCGGTTGTTGGGAGGTAGGGGATACATATGGCAAAAGGGCATCAGGCGCATAAAGATCGACTAAACGATATTCTGAGTTTTGGTAAGGCTATTGGCAAAAGGGCAGGATTCAAGTGCGAGTGGTGCGAAAGCAAGGATGATCTGCGGTTGTGGGGCTCCCAGCCAGATCAGGTGCCCGACATGGAGACGCTTGCACTTCTATGTCAGCAGTGCCGGGAACTGGCTGAGGGTAAAAAGGCTCATGAACATGAACTGCGTCCTCTTCGCTCTGCCCTCTGGAGCAACATACCGGCTGTTGCTGAAGGCGCTGCCAGAGTGTTGGTTCAATGTAAAGAACCCTGGGTCAGGGAAGCAATTGAGGAAAGCTTTATTGATGAACAGGTCAAGGCAGATCTGTTGAAGATTCTGAACAATTAATCTGAAAGCCCTGAAAACAGCTCAATGACTGTTGCCATTATGCCTGCTACGGGACTGACTGACATGCCGTATTCATCGACTTTCTACTGTAACAGCGCTTCATTTGCAGTATACTGCCCCCTATGAGCAAATCACCTCGACATACGCCGGTTACGACATCAGCCACCACCGACGCAATTTTGGAAAGCATCTCCGATGGCGTTTTTACTGTTGATCCTGAGTGGCGGATTACCTCCTTTAACCGGGCAGCGGAAGAGATTACCGGCATTTCACGCAGAGATGCCATTGGGCGGCTCTGTTCGGAAGTGTTCCGTTCCAACATGTGCGAGACCGACTGCGCCCTGCGGAAAACCTTGAAAAACGGCAAGCCGATTATCGGGCGTTCCGGCTATATCATTGATGAAGAGGGTAACCGGATCCCGATCAGTCTTTCCACAGCGGTGCTGAAGGACAAAAGCGGCAAGGTGGTGGGGGGGGCCGAGACCTTTCGGGATCTGAGTGAGGTGGAGACCTTGCGCCACGAGCTTGAAGGGCGTTTTCATGTGGGTGATATTGTCAGCCGCAGTCCCCTGATGCAGCGTTTGTTTGAGGTGATTCCCTCCATTGCGGTCAGTCCCAGTACGGTTCTGCTGAACGGCGAAACCGGAACCGGCAAAGAGCTGATGGCGCGGACCATCCATAGTCTGAGCAAGCACAGCAGCGGGCCGTTTGTGGCGCTTAACTGCGGCGCCCTGCCGGATACCCTGCTGGAGTCAGAGCTGTTCGGCTACAAGGCCGGAGCCTTTACCGGAGCCACCAAGGACAAGCCTGGCCGTTTTGCCCTGGCCAAAGGCGGCACCCTGTTTCTGGATGAGATCGGTGAAGTGAGTCCGGCATTGCAGGTACGCCTTTTGCGGGTTCTGCAGGAGCACTGTTTTGAGCCGTTGGGAGGCACCAGCTCCGTCCCCACCGACGCCCGGATCATTGTTGCCACCAATCGTGACCTGGCAGAGTTGACCCGTAACGGGACCTTTCGTGAAGATCTCTACTACCGGGTAAATGTAGTGCGGATCGAGCTGCCGCCCCTACGGCGGCGCAAAGAGGATCTGCCGCTGCTGGTGGAGCAGTTTATTGCCAAGTTCAACCGTCTGCACCACGCCACGGTGCGGGGCATTGCGCCTGAGGCGCTTTCGTTGCTGATGGCCCATGACTGGCCCGGCAACGTACGAGAACTGGAAAACGTGATTGAGCGGGCCTTTGTTCTCTGTCCGGATGGCACGATTGAAATCAGGCATCTGCCGGATGAGCTGACCCTCCATGGTAGCCGTTCTGCTGGATCGGCCACTCTGCAGGATGCCCGTTTTCAGCTGGAGGCCCAGACCATTCAGGCTGCTCTGGAACGCAACAACTATAACCGTCTGGCAACGGCCAAGGCGTTAGGCATGCATAAGACTTCGCTGTTCCGCAAGATCAGGCAGCTTGGCATACCCCTGCCGGAAAAAGATGGGCGTTCAAAATAGTAGAGTCCTCTATCTGCTACTCTGTAGCCTCTATACGGTTGCGTATTAGATACCCTTCTCCTTCCTTAAAAAACCTCTAACTCTAAAAATAACTGCAATATCAGTATTATAAAAGCGTAACACTCCTTGGCACGCTCGCTGCATAGTGTAAACACCATGTAGTGCACTACCAGCCTGGAGCTCCACGGTAATGAGAACAGCCTTTTCCCTCTGGAACGAACGGATAGCACCGGTGTTTGATGTTGCCAGACATCTCTGGATTATTGACGCTGAAGAAGGCCGGATCATTGGCCAGACAGGCCGTCGCTTTTCCAGTGATGATCCGCAGGAACGGGCACTGCGACTGACCACCCTGCAGGTGGAGCAGTTGGTCTGTGGCGCCATTACCCGCAGTTCCTATGAGGCATTGGCTGAGCGGGGTATTCAGGTGGTCTCGTTTATTGCCGGAGACCTGGATCAGGTAGTGCATGCCTGTCTGGCGGATCAGCTGAAGGATGGAAAGCTGAACATGCCGGGCTGTCACCGGGGCAAGCGGCACGGCGCACGACGCTATCCCGGTAGAGATGCGTGCGTCATGAAGTCAGAACTTATAAGGGAGTAAAGAATATGCCAAACAGAAATGGACAAGGACCTATGGGAGCCGGTTCAGGAACCGGGCGTGGACGTGGAATATGTAACAGAAACAAACAGCCGGGGATGCTGAATCAGGAAGCCTCCCAGGATCAGGTGGCGGTTGAACCGCAACGCCCTGATCCAGGCTGCAGGGGACCGCAAGGGTGCGGTACCGGCAAGGGACATCGTAAAAACAGCTGTGGCAGCGGGCGAGGCCAACGCTAAAACGGCATGTAGCCACAGAGGACACAGAGTTCTCAGAGAAAAACAAGAGAAATGTATTTGTTCTCAGATCTTACAGGTAATTGAAGCGGATTTGCTCTTGGTTGTAATTCCTCTGTGTCCTCTGTGGCAACTGCTTTTTGCAGGATTATCATGAAGGCAGAGCCGTACGGCGTACAAGTACGTCAGGAGAAACTATGAATACCATTGCATTTACCACCGCCGGACAGGAGCTTACTGCTGCACTTGACCCGCGTTTCGGGCGGGCAGCAAATTTCCTGATCTACGATACAGATCAAAAAACCACACGGATTATTGAAAACCAACAGGGCCGCAGCGCTTCCCAGGGGGCAGGCATACAGGCAGCAGAAACCATTGTGCGTGCCGGTGTTAATGCCCTGGTAACCGGCCATTGCGGCCCCAAGGCCTTTAAGGTGCTGGATGCTGCCGGGGTAAAAGTTTTTAACTGCACTGCTGCAACTGTTGATGAGGCCCTGCAACAGTTACAGGCAGGCAAGCTGACAGCTGCAGAAAACTCTGATGTCGAAGGGCACTGGTAATGGCGGCGTCATCCCGGAACAGGTCATACAGAATAGCGGTTGCTTCCGGTAAAGGTGGTACCGGCAAGACCACGGTTGCCCTGAACCTGGCTGCCATGTTTGGTGAACCGGTGCAGCTGGCAGATTGTGATGTTGAAGAGCCCAACGTCAATCTGTTTCTGCGTTGCGATCAAGTGGAGGCAACAGAGGTTACCATGCTGGTGCCGGAGGTTGATCAGCAGCGCTGTAACGGTTGTGGCGCCTGTGGTGAGCTGTGCCAGTTTCGCGGGATTGTTGCCATCGGAGCCAGGGCGCTGGTGTTCCCGGAGCTGTGTCATGGCTGCGGCGGCTGTGCCCTGGTCTGCCCAACCGGAGCCATAACCGAACGCCCCCACCGGATCGGCACGATCTCCGCAGGGCAATCCGGTGCCATCAGGTTGATTGAAGGCAGGCTGGAGGTTGGTGTCTCGCTGGTTCCACCGGTGATCAGGGCGGTGCGGGATGCTCTGCTGGACGGGATTCCTGCCATTCTTGATGCCCCTCCCGGCACTTCCTGCCCGGTGGTGGCCACCCTGCGGGAATCTGATTATCTGCTGCTGGTTACTGATCCGACCCCCTTTGGCCTGCATGACCTCAAGCTGGCTGTTGCCCTGGCCCGTGAGCTGAATCTGGCCTGCGGTGTGGTGGTGAACCGGGCAGGAGAGGATCTGGTCGGCCTGTATGGTTACTGCCGGTCAGAAAACCTGCCGGTACTGCTTTCACTGCCGGATGACCGCCAGATAGCGGAAATCACCTCCCGGGGGGATCTGGTTGCCAGGGTGCTGCCGGAATACGGTCTGATGTTTGCCGAGTTGGCCGAAAAGCTGAAACAGGAGTTGGGAACAACAGGAGGTACGCCATGAGCAAGGAGCATATCCGCGAACTGGTGGTACTGTCCGGCAAAGGGGGCACCGGCAAAACCAGTGTTACCGCTTCGTTTGCCCTGCTGGCAAAAAAAGCGGTGCTGGCTGACTGTGATGTTGATGCTGCTGATCTGCATCTGCTGCTGACGCCGATGGTTGAACAGCGCCATGCCTTCATGAGTGGTCATGAAGCGGTGATCCGTCAGCAGGATTGCACCGGCTGCGGCATCTGCATGGATAGCTGCCGTTTTGATGCGATCCGTCGTGAAGACAGCAGCTACCGGATTGATCCGGTGGCCTGTGAAGGTTGCGGTGTCTGCTATCGGCTCTGTCCGGTCAAGGCGATTGATTTTCCTAATCGGGTCTGCGGTGAATGGATGGTCTCCGGTACCCGCTGCGGCCCGATGGTGCATGCCCAACTGGGAGTGGCAGCAGAAAATTCGGGCAAGCTGGTTACCACCGTGCGGGAACAGGCCTGGGCTGTGGCGGTGGATAAGCGGATTCCGCTGATCATCTCAGACGGTCCTCCCGGTATCGGCTGTCCGGTAATTGCATCATTAAGTGGCGTTTCACTGGCCGTGGTGATTACCGAGCCAACCGTATCCGGCCTGCATGACCTGCAGCGTCTGCTGGCCCTGGCCCGTCATTTTTCCGTGCCAACCGCAGTCTGTGTCAACAAGTGGGATATCAACCCGCAGCAGACCGAGCGGATCGAGGCAGCAGCAGAAGCTGCCGGTGCAGCGATACTCGGGCGGATCCGTTATGACCGTTCTGTAACCCAGGCCCAGCTGCAGCAAAAAGCGGTTGTGGAGCTTGAAGCAGCAGCCGGTGATGATATGCGCGTTATCTGGAAACAGGTAACAGCGTTGCTTTAGGGACATATTATTTTTCAGGAGGCAGCATGGACGCAGCACAGCAGCAAACCCCACAGCAGGAACAATCCTGCCCACCTTCAGCATGTGAATCATGTTCATCCAGCAGTTGCTCGGCAACCAGCAAAAAACTGACTGAAACCCAGCAGGAGTTTGAAGACCGGCGTCGTCTGGCCTCGCGCCTGTGCAGGATCAAGCACAAGATTGTGGTGCTGTCCGGCAAGGGCGGGGTCGGTAAAAGCACGGTGGCCGTCAACCTTGCCATGGGGCTGCATCTGGCCGGTAAGAAGGTCGGTCTTCTGGATGTGGATATCCATGGTCCCAGCGTACCCACCATGCTTGGACTGGAAAAGAGTCAGGTTATGGAAGGCAATGGCGAGCTGGTGCCGGTTGATCTGAACGGTATGAAGGTCATCTCGCTGGGCTTCTTTCTGAAGGAACAGGATGAGGCAGTGATCTGGCGTGGACCGATGAAGACCGGCGTGATTACCCAGTTTATTCGCGATGTGGCCTGGGGTGACCTGGACTACCTGATTGTTGATTCACCTCCGGGTACCGGTGATGAACCACTTTCGGTCTGTCAAACCCTGGAGGATGCTGACGGGGCGGTGATTGTCACCACCCCCCAGAAGGTTGCAGCGGTGGATGTCCGTAAATCCATCTCCTTCTGTCGCCAGATCAATCTGCCGGTGCTGGGGGTGATCGAGAATATGAACGGCTTTGTCTGCCCCAAATGCGGGGAGCTGACTGCGGTCTTCCAGTCCGGTGGTGGCAAGCTGATGGCCGATGATATGGGGGTGCCGTTTCTGGGGTCGGTGCCGATTGATCCCCGGATTTCCGAAGCAGGGGATAGTGGAGTAGCGTTTTTGCAACGGTATGCCGACTCCACCACTGCAGAGCTGTTCCAGTCCCTGCTGGAGCCGGTCATGCAGCAGGTAGAAAACACAGAAGCCTGATGAAGATAGTACTGACACCAGACACCACCGTACTGGAACTGGCAGAATACTACCCGGAAACTGAGGCGGTCTTTGAGCGCTACAGAAAACGGATAGGGGTTTGCATCTGCTGCGAATGCCTGTTTTGCAGTTTAAAAGAGGTGGCACGGCGGTACGAGCTGAATCTGGATGAATTGATGGCCAGACTGAATAATGTTTTAAACGACCAACACTGAA
>DAIQQT010000145.1:0-6624 GCA_036786685.1 Trichlorobacter sp. | reverse complement strand
GTGGGGCTGTGGTTTCAAATACCCTTCTGGCAAGGGGATCGAGCAAAGCTCGGTTTGGAATAGACGTGGCAAGGAGACCAGCGGTATCTGACAATCAATGCCAGCCACACAATCACCACGAGCAATCAGCCGCACCTTTTTCAGACCGTAGAGCCCCTCCAGAACTGAATGGTTCTGGCATTCAAACACGACAGGACCATCTACCCGCTCAGCAAGAAGCGGCAAATAGCGAACAAACTGAAAGGTATCACCAAATCCCTGCTCCGACTGAACCAGCAGACTTTTGCCCCCTAAAGCAGCCCCACCCCAACGAGGCAGGTCCTGATGATACAGATGTGGCGGGACCTCAGTTTCAAAGCGGGTTTCATACTCATCCCAAGCCTCCGGAAGTTCATTTCTCATCAAACGGGTGAGACTGCGGTTAAATCGCACCTGTCCATTATGAGGCTCCAGCGCAAGGGCCCGGTTGAACATCTGCAGTGCCTCATCCAGCCGATTCTGGGAGCGGAGGACCGTCCCCAGGTTATTGATAGCGCTTACCCGAAACGGTTCAGCAGCCAACACATGTCGGTAACACTCCTCAGCCTGCTCCAAGTTCTCCAATTCATGAAATACGGTTCCCAAAGTCTCCAGTGCGAGCAGGTGTTCCGGTTGCTGGGCAAGCAACTCCTTAAGACAGGTAGCTGCCTCAGGCAAACGGCCAAGCTCCGCATAGAGAGAAGCAAGAGCACAATAGTTTTCAGCATCGGCAGGAGCTAGCTGCACCAGCCTTTCAAAACAGACAGCAGCATCCGCAGATGCATTCCTGGCAACATACAACAGTGCCAGACTTTTCCAGGCTTCTATAAAATCAGGACTACCCAGCAGTGCAAGCTTAAGATATTCTTCAGCCCCAGCATCATCCCCAAGATGCCTCATAGTATTGGCAAGATTGTACTGTACTACCGACAAACCCGGATCACGGCAAAGGGCCTTATTATAATACGTGGCTGCCTCACTATAGCGCCCCAATCGGTCAAGCACGGTTCCGACCCGGTTCATCAGCCCAGTGTTGAGCGGAGACTGCCTCAACAGCTCAGAATAAAGTATATGGGCTTCGCCATACCGCTCTTCATCAAATAAACGATCTGCCTCCTCACAACCAGGCATCCTGGACTCTGTAGCAGTTACAAAGCCATGCTTTCTCTCAGCACAAAGTTTCTCGCCCAGCTCGTAAAACTGTCGGGCAGCAGCAGGCCAGCTTAATCGGCGCATACCTGCTGCTGCCTGGGCAGCCCGTGCCTGACGCGCTGTCGGGTCAGCATAGGCAGCTTCAAGCTTTTCCAGCAGATCTTCGATCACAACCTCCTGCCATCTGCCGGTGACCATGCCGCCGGTCAACGCTTCGACTTGTCGATAAACTGCAAGTGGCCAGGCATTCTCAACCGTAATTATATCAGCCTGACCAGAACAGTTTGAGGCAATTACCGGGCGCCCGCAGGCCATGTATTCACACATGACCAGATTGGTGCCGCCTTCGCAACGATTGGGGAACAGTCCAAGATCACTCTCTGCGTAGATCAGCGCCATCCGTTCATTTTCAAAGGCGGGGTGCAGCGTAACACGGGCAGGATCAATACCGTTGCGGACAATCGTATCAAAAAGCACCTGGTCGGATGCGTCTGGTTTCCAGTCAAACGCAATTAAACTGCTCTGTTCCATGGTTTGCAGTGACTGGGGCCAGGGATTGTGCCAGGCGCAGGAGAGCCAGACATCAGGATGACGCTGCATAAAAACACGCATTGCGGCAATGACAATGTCCTGCCCCTTCCTGAACTCAAATTTACCACCTGAAAAGACGATAAAACGCCCATCTGCACGGCGCGGTGGTTGAACGGCAAAGCGCCTAGAATCTACGCCCTGCAGAATGGTGCTGGTATGTTCTATGCCGCCGACACGCAGTTGCTGTTCGCACCAGCGGGAACCTGCCACAATATGATCCCAGCGTTGTGCCGCAGCTGGCATAAATCGGGCTGCAAGCAGCTCGTGTTCAAAAAAGCAGTAACCGATGTTGATCGTATCCCAGGCTGATTCGTTAAACGGTTTAAAATCATGCCCTGAGATGCAATGGAGTGTCACCCCGTCGAGTCTGGGCAGCTTGGCCAACTCCTCTGTCAGATGACTACCGGCTATTCCCCAGCCGTGACTGGTGCCTGTCGGCATAGCAACCTTCATGCAGTCCTCAAGCAATGAATGGCAGTAGCGGCTCGCACCGCCTGTTCCATAAAGCGCTCCAGAGCACGAACCGGTGCCAGATCACCATAGACCTTGTATTTGTTGGCTGCAATTTTCTGCGAAACCATCTTCCGCCACTCACGATCCCTGGCTAATCGTACCGCAATTCTGACATAGTCGTCAGTATCCAGCGCAATCATCTCCTGTACTCCCATCATGGTCAGGATGGCTGCCGTATGCCTGCCACGCATGAAGGGACCTGGCATGGTCACAATCGGCTTGTTAAAGGGAAGTGACTCAAAGGTAGTATTGCCGCCAGACCAGCCGATGCTATCCAGATAGATATCGACTTCAGCATTCAGCACGGCATAGGTCAGGGAATTCAAGAGAGGATAAAAGATCAGATGATCTGCAGCAGAGAGTCCAAAACGAGCAAATGCGGCTTCAAGACGCCCCCTGAAACAGTCCAGCTGGGCTTGGGAGAATTTCAAAAAAACAAACTTGGCGGTTGGTACCTGAGCGGCAATTGCCGGGAACAGATCATCATACTGTGGCAGGTATTTCATCAGATTTTGGCAACACAAGAAGGTGATATCACCCTCAACAACACCCGGCAGGGCAGTTGGTGGCAACGGTGCTGGTAACGGTAATGGCTCATAACAGATTGACAGATTGGGCAGCCGCACCAGTTGTTCGGTATAGTGCTGCTCCCCGTCCGGCGGCTCCATCAAGTCACTGCTGATGAAATAATCCTGCGTCGGCAGACCTGAGGTGACCGGGTGGCCCCAAGAGACACACTGCACCGGGGCAAGCCGTAGTGCAGCAAGCCGTGAGCTCTGCGGATCCATGCTGAGTCCGGGATAGATCAGAAGGTGGGGTTGATGTCGGCTAATGATCTCCGCCATAGCCTCCACACCCGGCTCTTTAATCAACACATCTGAAAACGAACGGGCATCGTCGGTGGCAGTATCGCTGATATCGCCGACATGGTAGCAAAACAGCATAAATTTGCTACGATCAAGATATTTGCACCAGCCCCGTGCAACGATCTTCCAGACTGAATGATTAAAAAGATGCCCGGAAACAATGCCGATCCGTAATTTTTCACCAGCTGCTGGCGGGCAAAGGGCACCTGTTTCATACTGTGGGAACCTGGCGGCCATGATCCTGCATAGCCATTCGCCATATATCTTTTGTAACTCGCGATCATTTCTGCCCTGATACGGCAGAAAAAAAGTCGACATCATGCCGACCGCCTCATAGGCCCGATCAACCTCCTCCTTAGTTTCGAGCGGTGTACTTTCAACAAGTTCCCGGAGCGCCTTATCATAGGCACGTCTTCCCTCTTCCAAGGCATCATCACCCGGAAACATCTGCAACAGACTCATACAAAGGCACAGCCTGGCGGAAAGATTACCCGGCTCTACCTCAAGCGTTTGCCTGAATGCACGCTGTGCCTCATCCGGCAGATGTGCTTCCAGTGCTGTGATGCCAGCCATCAGGTGCACCACCGGCAAACGGGGAGCCAGACGCTGCGCCTGCCTGAAATAGTGTAATGCCTCTTTCGGCTTCTTAAGCCGGTGAAGCGCCCTGCCTAACATAAGAACGGCAGAGGCATCAACAGGATTGATGGCAAGCTGCCGCCTGAAGCAGTCTACAGCCGCCTCAATTTGCCCCGTATCAAATAGCAGGTTACCGTACTCGTAGAGCAGATCAGGGTTATCAGGTTCCTGTTGCAAACAAGCCCTGAAGATGGCAGTTGCCTCATCGGTATGACCTGAAGCGGCCAGCTCACCTGCTGTACGCAATTCAGAGGCAAATGGCTCTTCAGTATCGGCAAGCATCAGCAGCCTCCTCTGCCTTCAGATAGGGTTCAAGATATCCGATCCGGTTTTGACGAAGCCCCAGACCATATCTGGCTGCAATTTTTTCAAAGTAACTGTTATCTTTACGGAAGCTGTTCAGCCCAAAATCGTCCTGCACCAGTCCTTCAGTATAGATGGCAAAGCGGCCTTTTCCGATTTTCGGCGATTTAAGCTCAGCCAACTGCTGCAGGTTGCTGTAACTTATATCATCAATCCCGTCTGTATCCTTTCGCGCCTTGAGGTGGTACGGAGCGCCACATCTGGTACATGCCCGCTTCATCTGCTCAACATAGTCTTTCGGGGTCTTTTTCCACCAGCCAGGCTCAACCGGCCAGCCCCCCGGTCCCTGAAAGAGCATATCCAAAGCTGCCGCCACTTCACAAAAAAAAGCGCCTTTAGGGGTTATGGACGCACTCCAGCTGTTCTGTATCCAACAGTGGTCGATATGGTACCATTGCGAAAACTCGTCCACCCCCAAGTCATTCCCCGAAACCAGAATAGGGCCATGGTACAGGTCTCCATAGGTGTGATCGTTCAGCAATACACTGCCGAAGGTTTCAGCAATGACCGGGGCCAGGTGTTCCCTGCCAACGGGCAAAGTGGTCCAAAGACCGCAGCGCTCCCGTGGTATGCGACTTCTCAGGTAAGCACAAAACTCCTCGAAACGCGGGTGGATAAGTGGCTCTCCTCCCATCACACCAACCATTTTAGGGAAGTCAACCAACGAATCTACTGCCTGTACAAACTGCTCCTGCGTCATCATAAAAGGCTTGGTGTGTCCCACCAATCTGGTACAGTTGGCGCATTCATGCACACAGGCATTGGTGATCTCAATCTGTATGGTGTCCATATCCAGTAGAGGTCTCATTCGTTTTCCTTTCTCCCCCAACACTTCTCATGCAACAATCATTTTTTATTGATTACAAATAACAGGCCGCGTTCACACTTCTCATCATTGCGAGAATTTTCAGTAAAATGGAAGTAAGGCAGCCCAAGCTCCTTCACCCGTGACTCAATACCTGCCAAAGCAGGAAATTTTTTAGTGTTGTTAGTGTCATGGAAGTACAAGAAGCCATCTGGTTTTGTTATTCTGAAATACTCATCAATCCATGACCAGCTGTTTTTATGATCGCCATCTGATACCACAAAGTCATAACAATCTGCGGGGCACTGTTTGACAAATTCTTGTTCGCTAATCGGCGCAATTACCGCAACCCCAGCTTCCCGTAACACATTTATTTCAGGCGGTTCAACACCATGCCAGTCGTTCCAGTTATCAACACAGGTCAACGTCCCGCGCTGATTAAACTTAAGCGCTGAGACAAGGCCAACCGTTAACATCGCTGTCCCAATACCCACCTCAAGAACGTGGTGCGGCTTTTTGGCAACCAGGCTACCTATTATCTGGAGATAATGGCAAATATCCATCGCTGAATCCTGACTGTCAGCGCCCTCAAGAATATTAATATAGCTCACGAGGTTATACATTTGAAATCACCGACGATATCATTGCCATATAGGCATCCTCCAGTTCCCGTGTGACACCCATATAATCCATTAACGGAGAACGGGTCATCATTAAACGCAGTGTTTCACGCAGTTCCACAAGGCGCTTTTGATCATTCGCCAGCAATGCTGCCTTTGCAATATATCCCTCAGGATTATCTGCAACAAATTCATGACAACCTATTGCATCAAGAAAACTAAGTCCCACCCGGGAAACATGCGTCTTACCAGCCAACGTCACCACCGGCACTCCCATCCAAAGGGATTCGCAGGTAGTTGTAGTACCGTTATAGGGATAGGTGTCAAGGGCGATATCAACCCTGCTGTACAGGGCCAGATGCTCATCCCGTGTCCCGGTAAGTCCAAACAGCCCAATACGATCTGAGCTAATACCGTTCCGTTCAAAGAGATCGGTCAACTGCTGGCGGATCTGCTGATCATCAAGCTTTGGGCCTTTGATCAACAATCTGGATTGAGGTACCCTGGTCAGCAGAGCTGCCCACCAGGAAATAAGCGGCTCATTTATCTTGGCAATACTGTTAAAACAACCAAACGTTATATATCCGCACTTGCATACCGGCGGTGGCGCAACCACCGGAAAGGTCATCGGGGGAAGATAACAACTAAAAACACGTGGCAGACGCAGCAGTTTTTCACTAAACAGGTGTTCGGTCGTGCCGGGAGGATCACACAGGGGATCTGTGAGATAATAATCAACCTGAGACAATCCTGTTGTATTAGGATGGCCGATCCAACTTGCCTGAACCGGTGCCGGACGATAGACGAGTACGCCAAGACGGTTGCCAGCGGTGTGACCGGAAAGATCCACCAGGATATCAATCCCGTCAGCGGCAATCAGCTCTGCCACCTGCTCATCTGCAAGTCCGTAGACAACCCGCCATGCCGTACTTAGCATCTTCAGCCGCCCAGTTGTCTCATCTTCAACAGTCCGGTTTGAGTAACAATATATTTCAAAGCGAGAGTGATCATGATACTGCAGGATCGGCTCCAGAAAAAATGCGACTGAATGAGCATACAG